>CALCOP010000017.1 GCA_937897365.1 uncultured euryarchaeote | reverse complement strand
TTGGGAAACTGTGCTGCTTATCTTGAACTCGATATTCCGATACTGGGCATCTGCGCTGGGCACCAGTTCATGGCTCGCTTTTATGGCGGAGATGCTCGAGAATCTCCAGAACCCGAATTTGGTGCTATGGAGATTGAACTGCAAAATGGAGGAGGCCAAATTTTTGAGAATACTGCACCTTCACAAACAGTCTGGGAATCTCACAACGATGAAGTACACGTTGTCCCCGATGGCTTCTTTGTCACTGCAAGCAGTCCTTCTTGTCAAGTACAAGGTATGGAGAACGAAAAAGGAGATCGATTTGGACTTCAATTCCACCCCGAGGTCAACGACTCGGAATTTGGTAAAGAAATGTTTGAAAACTTCGTTGAAATCTGCCGAAAGAGTAGGAAAATGTGATTTTTACGCCAATTCACTGATTTTTTGTAGGGAATACCTTGATATTCTTCGTGGAGTGAGGCATGGCTATGAACACCCGAAGTTCTTTGCCTAGCCTTTTGATGACCACACTTCTTCTTGCCGCTCTAATGCCACTTGGTAGCGTTTCTGCAGCCCCTGCAGAAGCTTCTGAATTCTACTATGGAGTTGAATACGACTGGAGCAGTGTCGATACTGACCTTGAAAACTTCACTGGCCTCGATGTTCCCGAAATTCTTGGCGAAGTTATGGGAGCAGCGGACGATGCCGGCTTCAATCTCATTATCGGACAACTTCAAACTGGTTCATCCAATGTATATGTGCATCATACAGAAGACATTTCTACTCAGACAATCATGGACGCTTCAGATAATCCCGTTGCTGTTTGGAGTCGAACTGACGATGTTACTTTGCGGCATGGAATTTTAGCAGACTCCATTTTGCAAACCGATTGGTCAGAGACCGTATTTGGCTCTCCGACCACCAGTTTCGATGTTGACATCGTTCAAAGTCTTGAGCAAGTTCTCACCGTCGATATTTCATACACAGAATATCTTGATGACAATTCCAATCTCGTTGGTGCAGATATGGAGTTCAGTATGGAAATGTCTGCAGCAATTGGACTGAATATCGATGCTCTGTTTGAAGGTGACAATGAAGAATTCCCCATTGATTTTGATTCTGAACTGACCTTGGGCTACTCCATTACCGACTCGTCTTCTGAATGGCGTTTGGGCTCTCCAGACCCCGTATATGCTGAAGTTTCATCCAATGAAAATTTCCATTGGGAATGTGAAGACTGTGGTTCTATCGATGGCGACTATACCGGTGCCGTAGACTACAGTTTCTCGGTCTCCGGTATTCCAACCGAAGACTTCGGGCTTGACGCAGGTGAATTTGATTTTGAAGTCACCGACACTCTTACAGAATCTGGAACCTTTGAAATGGATGCAGGAGGCGAATTTGACTTCGATAAAGGCGATTCAATGACCGTTGACCTTGGCGATGGAGACGGCCTTGCGACCCAAGTCCAATCCTGCGAAACATGCCCACCTGGAAACCCCCTCATGTTCCTCATGATGGGTCATGTGTTGGTCGGCTCTGGAGAAGCCTTTGCTGAACAAGTTGCTGAAGAAATCGGCGAAGACATTACCGACAGCCTCGAATCGATTTTCGGCACGGGCGATGACGCCTCCGCTGGACAACTCAGCCTCTATGATTTCCAGGCCGATGGTTTGGAAAACAACGAACCTAATGCAGATAAATTAGCTCTTGTCACCATGACACAAGGTAGCGACATTAACTGGGCTGTGATCTCTGTAAAGATCTCTGTCGATAACGGCGCACCTGTTACCTGCTCAAACCCTGGAATGCCTGCCGATGGCGATTGCAGCCTTGTTGAATTCGGTAACGTTGGCGACCAATGGTTGTCTGTTGGCGATGGCGTCACTATCATGGATGATGCCGATATGTGCCCAGAAAATGATTACTGTTCAGTCGAAATTACCATCACTGATACTATGGAAGGTAAGATATTGGCTGAGGACTGGGCATATGTAGAGGGTTTTACTCCCGCAAACGCTCCAGCAAAACTCACCGGAGATCTTCATTTCGGGGGAGATAACATTACAGTTCAGACCGCTCTTTCAGGTAACACTTCAGTTTTGCAAAGCGACGATTCTGCAATGTTTACTTGCGACGATGGCTCTGAAATCGGTTTCACGTCAGTGAATGATGGGGAATCCGCCTGCAGCGATGGATCAGACGAAGCACCTGCTGACGGTTCGACAAAGATGTTCACTTGCAACGATGGAAGCGAAGTAGAATGGACAACTCTTAACGACGGCAATGGCGACTGTCCAGCATTGGAAGACGAAGGCGTTCTCAACCACTATACTCTCCAGATGAATGTATACGATGATGCAGGAACACTACTCTCATCGATTGAATCCACAATATGCGACTCGTGGTTGTGCGATTCAAACTCAGAGTGGTCCACCTCTTGGTTCGAAGACAGCGGCGTCGCCAACCCGTCAACGTACGGAGAAGCAACCATGTGCATGACAGCTTCAATCATCAAAACAGGAACCTCATCACCACTCGTAGAATTATCTGAAATGTGCAAGTCACAATGGATTGGTCCCGAATTAGGACATTCTCAAATGTATGAAAATGAACCAATGAGCCTTCGCTACGATATGTCCGTATACGACGGGTCGAGTTACGGAGGGGCGACATTGACATACTCACTGATGGACCCGAATCAAAACCAACTTGATTCAGGAACGATGGCTATTGACGGGTCAAACAACTCATACTCGATGGAAGGCAACATTGACGTCCTTGAAGTGGGCGAATATTGCCTTATGACTGAACTTACCCAAGACGGGGCATCAACCCCATACCTTTCGGAAATGCATTGCACAATGGTTGAAGAATCAGACGATGGAGTCAGCGACCGTGTAGAAGCGGTGTTTGGTGCATTGGCCGATTCAGGATTAGAGTCCGTATTGGAAGCATTTGGTGAAAATCTTGAAGATCGTATGCAGACCATTGAGCCATTCGAAGAATTCCCGTACAACGACGGCATGTGGGCACCCCTATGGAGCAACGAACACGCTGCAATGGTTGGTGTGGGCGTTTATGTCATGGATGACAATGGAGCCTACACCTTAACCGGTCCACAAACTCAAG
>CALCOP010000016.1 GCA_937897365.1 uncultured euryarchaeote | reverse complement strand
CCACCGGGGGGGGGCATACGAGGGCTCTCTGGACAGGAACAGCCGTGACACTGCGTCCCATTCCCACGATTGTGGAACGAGACAGTAGGGGTCCTCAGGGGATGGCCCATTGTGTCTGGCTGCTCACCTTTGAGCAACCAACCGACTTACCTCCCGTATATGAGTGGTTCGGTCGTGAAAAGAGGAGGCGTAGCGTGAACTGCCTCAATTGAATGGCTGTTTCAACCAGTAAAAAAACTCGATGATAAATTATTGATTAGCAAAAGTGTTGAGGGACCTACAGGTTTGAATCACTTTCACATACAGGCGTCCACACTATCCTTTTGAACCCTCGACTCAAAAGTATCCTCATGGCAGTCGTTGTTCATCCTTATCTGAAGGACGGTGTCAATGCACGTGCCTATCAATTGATGGCCTTGCGTAATGCCCTTGCAACATCAACCTTGATGGTCATGCCAACCGGTTTTGGAAAAACTGCGGTCGAATGGATGGCCATGGCAGAAGCATTACGACTCAACAACGGCAAAATACTCCTCATTGCCCCCACGACTGGTCTGGTCGAACAACAGCAACGTATGGCTCGAGAGATGCTGGATTTGGAACCTGATTTGATCCAACTCTTTACAGGAGATATTGCTCCAGCAAAACGCCCGCCAGTTTGGCAAGCTGCTCGAATTGTTATGGCAACCGCTCAAGTGATTCGAAATGATGCCGTGAACGGTAGTATCGACCTTTCCGATGTAGGTTTGCTGATTGTTGATGAGGCACACCACGGTACGGGGAAGCACGCCTATGCTCAAGTTGGAAATCTATACCGAGAAGCACGCCAACATGATCCACTTGTCTTAGGTGCTACTGCAAGCCCTGGTTCGACAGAACACAATATCATGGAAGTAATTCGTACATTTGGTTTTGATTGCTTAGATGTCAAACGAAAAGAAGACCCGCTGTTGCAACCATATGCAGTTGATATGAGTACAGTCCCGCACCGACTCCCACTTCCAGACACACTTTTAACGCTCATACAACCCCTCAAAGACCATTTTGACCAAGAAGCGAAGCACCTTCAAGACCTTGGATTTCTCGCCCCAACTGCACACATCAATGGAAAAATGATTGATGATGCACAACGGCGAGCAAGTCAAGCGATTCAAAGGCGCGATGTTCGTGGATATGATGCCGCACGACGAATTGGAGACTTACGACGAACCCACATTTTGTTGGACCTCTTGCAAACACAAGGCATCAAAGCAGCACTTGCGTTTCTAAACCGTGCAGAAGAAGATGGAAGAACTGGAGAAAGAACGACCAATCGGTTCGTTGCAAAACCAGCAGTTCATCACTTTCGAATCGCTGCCAAAGAGATTCCAGAACTTCACCCCAAACCAAGTCATGTCGTACAGTTGGTTGAAAAGCAAATCACCGCCCATCCAAAAAGCAAGATCATCGTCTTTACGGAATACCGTGATACTGTAGAAAATATCGTTTCATTGCTCGATTCTATAGAATCTGTTGCAGCAGACAGGTTCATTGGGCAATCCGGAAAAGGCAAACGAAAAGGTATGACACAAAAGCAACAACTCGAACAACTCCGCAGATTTCGGAAAGGAGAAATCAATGTACTGGTCGCTACATCTGTCGGGGAAGAAGGGCTGGATGTTCCTGCTGCAGAATTGGTCGTTTTGTATGAACCTGTCCCGAGTGCTATACGGGCAATTCAGCGTCGTGGCCGGACCGCTCGTCAGCAAGCGGGAACCGTTCATACGTTAATCGCCCAAGGAACACGAGATGAATATGTCCAAATTGCTGCTGAAAAGCGTGAACAGCGAATGTATCGGTTATTGCAACGCATACGAAATCGTGGCTTACTGCCTTCACGCCCTCCGCCTACTGACGGAGTGTTTGAATTCTTTTCAATACGTACGGATAACGGCGAAGTAAGCGTTGCCGAGTATATTCAAACACAGGAAAAAGAAATTCTTCGAGTACATGAACAGAACAAACCGGAAACAGAGGAAGAAGTTCCTGTGCCAAAACGAGAGCGAGGACCCCCCGTAATCGCACCCGCTGACCGAAGACATAGTCAGCAAATGGGTTTGGAGCAATTCACCAATCCATCTGCGAACACACACGCTCCTCAATCACAATCAAAACACGAAACTGAAACACTCAGGAAAACATACCCCTCTCCTATTCTCGATGGACAAGCACATCGCCATCAAGAGAACCTGACTTCCGCAGCAGCCTCTGCTGTGGTCGACGAAATGAAAGCAACCGAACATGAAGGAATAGAGATTACTCTTGATCACCGAGAAGCATCTTCAACCTTAGGACCCTATCTGAGAAGTCTTGGAGTGAAAATACAGTTCAGTCACCTTCTTCATGGTGACATTCGAATCTCTGAACGAATCTTGATTGAACGTAAAACAGCTCGTGATTTGGTTCAATCGTTGACTGATGGCAGACTCTTACAGCAGTGTCGAAGACTTGCTGCAGCATCTTCAAGACCGATGTTATTGATTGAGATAGGTCAAGGACATGGGCAATTTGTTCATCCCAACGCCGTTCATGGTGCCTTGGCCCATGTAGGATTAGACCTTGGAGTTCCGATCATGATGACCAAGAGTCCTGAAGAGACTGCTCACTTTCTCGCAGTGGCAGCGAAAAGAGAACATGATTTAATCGAAAAAATGGCACTTTCAGCCATGAAAAGAGGAGAACGGTTTGAAGATGAGCGGAGTATTGAACGCGCTGTTTCTGCAGCAATGGCTGAAATAAAAGCAATTGAACTGGAAGAACATTCCGAAACACCATTGGCGAATCGCTGGATTTCGTTTCAAAAGTCAGAGTCAGTCGATGTCCTTGCCGCAATACCTGGTATCGGACTGAAGAAAGCAGAGGCTTTAATCAACCAGTTTTCTACAATATCAGGTGTGTTTTCAGCCAGTGTAGAGCAACTCGGTGCATGTGAAGGTGTAGGAACAAACAGCGCTTTGGCGGTGTTTGAAATGCTTCACGGATGATTATCCACCGATGACCAGAGCACGAGTTCGAAGTTGTGCGAACCGGTCAGGGTAGTGACCCAATGCAAAAGCGACCATTTCAGCGAGATGAAGAATAGGCATTGTTGTATCCTTTCGGGCGATTTTTCCAGCCTTGGATTGATAGGAATCAAGATTTGAGTGAGATATTGTGCAAGCTGAGACGATGATGTCAGCCCCACTGCTCTTGGCATCCGAGAGAACTGCTGCAGTCATTTTCATGACTGGTTTGTTAATGGTAAGGAGGGCAGGAGCACCTACGCTTTGACACTTGAGATCGTATTCGACCGGTGTTCCACCAAGAGCTGTAATGAGTTGTTCCATGTATGTAGGCATGAACGGGTCATCATCTCCACATGCCCCTTTACGTTGCATGTTCGGGCCGTAATAGGCTGCAACATTCAATCGTAGAGGATTCACGACAGCATCATTGATTTTGTCCAAGCCAATTTCTTCAACCAGATAATGCAACAAATGGCGAGATTGAGATTCTCCCATGTATTCAACACTGGACGTTCGCGCAATGATGTTGTTTACATGATTTGCAAAACTGACATCTTCTCTAAATTCGTCAATTGTATCGCACATGATGCCGTGACTGGTTGCGCATGACGTCAAGATGTCAAGGTCTTTTGATTCTGCCAAGGCGAGATTACGGGCAACTAAAGCATGTTGAAGTTTAGAAGAGGATTGTTTGATGATATTGGCACCATCACTGCTTGCTTTAGGAATCTCAACAAGAGAAATCCCGAGTGTCTTGCACAAGGGTTGAATGCAATCTTCTACCTCAGAGGACGCCGCTCGAGCGGTGTTTCCTGCGTAGTATGCAATTGCCTTAGCCATACGATCGCCTCAAAATCTTTGGTCAATTTCGTTGAACAAGTTAACAACTTCATGATGAGATGCAACTTTACTGTTCACCATGTTTGGAATCTTTCCAATTCCAGCAGGCGGGGCTAAAAGCGCTTGAAGGCTACGGAATGGTGGCGCTCCAGTTCGTGTAAAACCAAGGAACATACGAGCAGAAACACCGTCAAAAATGTTGGTAAGTAGTCCAACTGGACCAAGGACTTGACGGTAGAGTGTCGTCTCATTGACATTACCACTCCACTTCACACTGCGCCCATACCATTTGACAAGTCGTCCATGAGGTCCAGTGTAATTTGTTGCATTCAGAAGTTTACTGCGAGCGCTGTTCAAGGCCTTAGCTGCTGTCTGGCCATCAGAGCCATAACGAGCGACGGAAGCGAAATCTGCTTCAGACCAGACACCATGTTCACCGCCAATTGAATTCATCAATTCTTTTTGTTGCTCTTCGCCTGTTCGTGGATCAAGGCTGCGAGACCATTGTTGTAGGAGGACACCCGGTCCTTTGTAGTCTGAGTCATAGGCAAACGTGTCCGACATCGACTGAAGTAACTGATACGACACTATATCGGTCATGGCATGAAGAGTTGTCGAAGTCGCAATATCCATGACGCCAATGGCTTGGCTGTTAAGCAACGTGTATCCTTCACGAGGGTCAGCACGCAACCACGGCTTAGCGGCCACTCGACTTTCTTCAAAGGAAGTATAGTCAACAACTAAATCTCGTATAACTGGGTAACCAGGAAGCGGTTCGATTTTGAGCACGCCTCCGTCACTCACCAATTCACTGATTTGAACTAAATCAGCCAAAACAATACGTCCGTTGACTCGGATTCCGGTTGTCGGGCTGCCATTACCATTACCTCGTCGGAAAGCCAAACTGCCGTCAACATCTTGTTGGACTGCGACAAGAAGGTCCTCTACGGTAGCATGGCCAGGGACTGCGCATGCAATGGTATCCCAACCACTATCTGCTTCGGCAGGACAATAACGGAAAAGCGAGAGAGTAATCGAAAGGTCTTCTTGAACAATGGTTGCAGGAGTGAAATCGCCTGAAACAACTTCTTCTCCAGACCCGGAACCGTATTCTTTCATTTCATCAAGGAGCACTTCTTGCAGCGTTCCAGATTCATCAACACATGCAATAATTGGAAGAGCGGCTTCAACCCATTGACTCCATGGTGTATCAAAATCGACATCACAGAGTTGAATGGTATGGACACGATTAGCACCGAGTGCAACATATTTTTCATCCCAGTCTGTTCCTGCTTTACAGAATTCATCATACGACGTATCACCAATTGCACAGACGCTGAAAGAGACGCCGTCGAGAGAAGGGGATTGTGAGTTCACAGATTGCCAAAGAGATTCAGCATTATCAGGCATCTCGCCTTCACCCCATGTCGATGTGATGATGAGCGTTCTCTTGTGATTGCCAAGAGTAGCAGGGTCAAATCCATCCATATCGTAAATGGTAGGAATCAATCCGTAATTTGCAGCTAACTTTGCAGTCTTTTCAGCGAGACCTGCGGCATTTCCAGTTTGAGAACCAAACAGAATTGAGAGAGAGCGATCTCCTCCGCCGAGAAGCGCTTGTAATGCATCACTGCCACCGGTGACAGCAACGCCAGCAGAAGAACTGGCCGCTGCTGCTGCTGGAGCAGATGCTGCTTGTTCAGTTCCTGAACTGTATGAGGACATTTCTGAAACAAGACTTTCTTGAAAGACGCCAGAATCATCAAAGCAAGCGATTCGAGGAAGAGCAGCATTCACCCAAGTGGTCCAAGGCGCATCATAATCGACATCACAGAGAGTAATTGGTTGGACTTGGGTTGCACCGAGTTCTTTGAATTTTGAATCCCAATCCGTTCCCGCTTTACAAAACTCATCATAGGAAGTATCGCCAATTGCACATACACTGTATCCCGTGTTTTTGAGTGATGGTTTCGAAGAGAGAACATTTTGCCACATGTCTTCAGCATTATCCGGCATCTCACCTTCACCCCATGTAGAGGTGATGATGAGCACACGCTTGTGAGATGGGAGTGTTGAAACATCAAATCCATCCATGTCGATAACGGAAGGAACCATACCTATTTTCTTAGAAAGTTTAGCGGTTTTTTCAGCCAACTCTGCGGCATTACCGGTCTGTGAGCCAAAGAATATGGAAAGTGAGCGGTCACCGTTGAGTAAACTCTGCATCGAATCACTTACACCGCTGCTCATAAGAATCACCCGCACTTACGTCTCGTAAGCAAAGATTGCCACACTGGAGTGGCCTTTGAAGGTTCGCATTTGACACGATGATTAGGGAGGAACATTTTGGTAAAAAAACCACGCCGAGAAGGAGATGAAATCTTTCATCAATTTCACATCTGGAAGTCGCCCATGCCGCCCATGTCACCCATGCCGGCGTCCATTGGAACGCCCTTGGAGGAAATCACATCATCGATTCTCAGAATCATAATTGCGGTTTCAGTTGCGGACTGAATCGCTTGTTCGACAACGCGCATCGGTTCGACAACATTGGCTTCCTTCATATCGACCACACCGCCTTCGTACACGTTGATACCTGCATGAGTTTGACCATCCGCATGAGCCTTACGTAATTCAATAAGGGTCGTAACGGGGTCAAGGCCTGCGTTTTCGGCAAGGGTTCGAGGGATGATTTCAAGGGCAGAAGCAAAGGCCTCAATCGCCATTTGCTCTCGACCGCCAACGGTCTCGGCATAGGTTCGAAGATCACGAGATAGTGCAGCAAGAACGCTGCCTCCACCGGTAAGCACAGCTCCATCTTCCCAAGCAACTGAAACTACACCGACAGCGTCATCAAATGCTCGACGAATTTCATCGACCACGTGTTCGGTTCCTCCACGAAGAAGAACGGAAACGGATTTGGCTTCGGGGCAACCAGTGATGAAAGTCATGTCTGATTCGCCAATCTTACGCTCTTCGACTTTCGCAGCGTGCCCCAAATCTTCTGGAGTAAGATCATCAAGATTGGTTACGATTCGACCTGCTGTTGCTTTAGAAAGCGCTTCCATATCGGATTTCTTCGCTCTACGAATCGCAAAGATTCCAGCCTTGGACATGTAGTGTTGAGCCAATTCATCGATTCCTTTCTGACAAATCAAAACGGTAGCACCCGAATTTTGGATTTTTTCAACCAAACTACGAATGTAATTTTCTTCTTCTTCAAGGAAAAGTGAAAGTTGATTTGGGTCAGTAATCTGAATCTTTGCATCAACTTCCGTCTTCTTCACTTCGATTGCTGAGTTAATGAGAGCAATTTTAGCGTCAGAAATGGAACGAGGCATTCCGGCGTGAACGCGTTCCTTATCGAGCAGAATCCCATCAATAAGTGTTGAATCCTTGATTGAGCCACCCTGCCTCTTTTCGACCTTAATATCAGAAAGGTCAACGAGACGTTCATCGTTTTCAATAATTCCAACAGCGTTGACTGCACGAACACAGATATCAGCCATAAAACTCTTCACTGCTCCAGCAGACTTTCCAGTAAGCGCGGTCTTTGCCACTTCCATGAGGACCGAATCTTGGTTCTCTGTTGAGATACCATGACCCTCAAGAAGTCCAACTGCCTTTTCTGCTGCGAGACGGAAACCCTCACAAATCACGGTTGGATGGACATTTTGTTCAATGAGGTCTTCACTGCGCTTGAGGAGTTCACCTGAAAGAACAACAGCGGAGGTTGTGCCATCATAGCAATGTTGTTCTTGGGTCTTCGCCACTTCAATAATCATCTTTGCAGCGGGGTGATCGATGTCCATTTCTTTGAGAATGGTTGCACCGTCATTGGTGATAACGACATCGCCCATCGAATCGACAAGCATCTTGTCCATACCTTTCGGTCCAAGTGTAGAACGAACCGCATCGGCAACTGCCTTCGCAGCGGCGATGTTGTTTGATTGGGCTGTTCGTCCACGTGTGCGCTGTGTTCCATCCTTCAAAATGAAGATTGGTGCTTGTCCATTTCCATACATGATAACGTCTCCGTTGCAACTTTGCCGAGGGCGAGTAAGCCTTGAACCCTACGCTTGACAAGAACTGTCGTTCAAGCCTGTCCGTTTTGTTCAAGCCACATCTGGCCGTAGACATTCCATTGCTCCATCGTCCAGCCATCTGGTAATCCACCAGCAGGCACTGGTGGAACAGAATCAGCAGAACTTGGAGCAGGTGTTGATGCGGGTGCAGGTGTGGCTGGTAATGGAACTTGAGATGGAGTAGGGGGCATAGCAGCAGGCGTTGGTGCCGGTGGCATGGCAGCAGGTGGCTGGTAAGCACCAGCAACTGGAACGGTAGGAGCCGCAGCAACTGCGCCATACGTAGCCTCAACGCTACCCTCGTAACCTTCCTCACCCCATCCGCCGTAATCGTCTTCTTCTTCGACCACGGTGAGGATTCGGAAAATCACGACAATTCCGATAAGGAATATGAAGATAAATCCAATCCAGGTAAGGATAGAGACGACATCGATTTCATCGGATTCAGAATTTGCTCCGTCACCAATAGTTGCACCCGATTCAATCAATTGCAGTTGCAATGTCGTACTGGCTGCATCGCTCACAGTTTGAGACTGAGCCCAAAGCGTGAGATTCGTGTAAAGAGAATCTTGTCCGAGATTATCCAATGTGACTTGTGAAACAGTGAAAATAACAGTCACTTGTCGCTCTTCTTCTACTTCGAGAGAAAAAGTTCGGTCGTTGTTAGCGATACGTGACTGAATCCAGTTCGATGAATCTCCATTATCCAAGTTCATCGATACCGATTGTGCAGTCGTGTATTGATTTCGAACCGTTACGGTCATCGACCACGGTTCAAATGGATCGGCCTCATCGATGACCAGTATTTCGGTAGGAATAATTTTCAGCCAGTTTTGAGAACCAACAAGATATGTTGCCGACCCAGTCGCACTGATGTTTGGATCATTCACGCTGGTCGCAACTACACCGAGTGTCAATTGTCCGTCAGTTCCTTCGATGAAGGAGAAGCGAACGGAAACATTGAAGCTTGTCCCAACTGCGATTTCTGGGGTTTTACCGTCATACAAATTCGTGTATTCAGCAAACATTCCAGCAGGTAAATCAAATGACATTGAGAAGCGGTCAACACTGTTTCCGTCATTACGAACTTCAAACTTCATCGTTTGAGCTGATTCCCCAGGGATATAGGATTGTTCAGCATCTTCATCCGAAACATGTACTGCAGCGGTATCAAGAATATCAACAGTCATTGAAATTGTAGAAAATACAGTTGGGTCATCAACGCTTGTGGCCTTCACAGTGAGGCCATACAACCCAGGACTGAGACCAATCGGCATGGGTAGGTTGAGTTGAATGATGGAGGTTCCATCCCAAGCATCCATGACAGCAGTTTGGCTTGTCGCTAAGTTCGCACCGAGTTGCCAGTTTTGCTGCGTGAGCGAAAGGTCGTATTGCTCATCGTCATTTCCAGTATTCGAGATGGTAATGTAGACCTTTCTTTCAATTCCATTCGCTGCCCCCGAATAGTCTGTTTGATCGACATCAAGAGTTACTTCACGATAAACTGGAACATTGATGTTACGCACCATAACATCGTTGCCAAACAGTGCACCGCATGACGGACATGTTGCACGCAGGTTGAACGAGACAGTGCCGGGATTCGCTTCAGATGCAGCAGTGATGTTTAATTGGAGATTGACACTTTGACCACGCTCGACATAAACCGGGTTTGAAACTGAAGCACCGGTCTCGTTGACAAGAAGGGAACTCCAACCATCTTCTGAGAATGTTGTCGCCAAATTGAACGAAGCATCGCGGTTACCTGAGTTCTGGAGACGGAATGGAACCAAACCAGATTCTCCAGGCCCCATTGAACCTGCCTGAAGACCTACGGTTGATGAGAGTGAAACGCCGTATTGTTCAGTAACCCCTACCGGAGCAACGACACGTGCCTTCTCTCCTGAGTTTTGACCCGAAGCGTCGGTAAGCCACAGTTGCCAAGTCAATTGTTGAACATCAGCACCTGGAGGAATACTCAAATTCACCCAGAGGTCAATCGAATCACCGCCTGGAATTGGCGGAATCAAAATGCTGGTATCGTGGTCACCGACCATTGTAGGATAACCTGCGGCGCTCATGTAAACCGCATCTTGGCGAATCATTGGGTTTGCAGGATTCATCCATGAAAGATTTGAGATATTGGAATCAGAGCGAATTGTTGCTGGTGAGTAACCGTTGTTGGTGACAACGCAATACAACGACAAGACTGCACTTGGCGGTGCAGAATAGCCGTTTTCTGGAGCATCACAAGAGACGTCCAAGGTATATTCCTGAACTTTACGAATACCGAACTGAACCCAATCGTCAATGTGGAAACCTTCGGAAGCGCCGCTGCTGTCGCTGCGTAGAACCAATCCCATAGTGTAGGAGTTGCCTCCAAGGAACACATTTTGATTGGTAACGTATGGGTTTTCAAGATAGGTAACTTGAGGATCCCAACTGATGCGAGTCCACTGGTCTGGTGCTTGACTTGGATTGCCAGCACTGATATCATAAACAATCGATTCGTTGATGTTTTGAGAACCTGAACCTCTCCACATTTCAAGAGAAACACTGTCGCCAGCTGCTACGCTACCCCATGCTTGAATATGGATTTGGGTTGAAATGTAGTTTGAAGAGTAGAAGACATTCCGACAAATGTAGAATTGATATGCCTGTGACATTCCAGGGTCGAGTTGAGCATTTGGCCCACAATTCTGACCGTTTGTCGAAAAGAAAGAATGAACCAAACGGTCGTGTGCATTCGAGGGATAGTTGTTGCCTGAAGCGGCATTGCCCCAGTGTTTGGAGCCAACAGCGCCACCGGACAAATCTTCCCAAGACCCTTGCCCTGTTGCGTCTCCTCCATTGACTGGATAACGTGCAGACATAAACGTCGAAGGTTGGATTGTTGTTCCGTCAAATGGATCTTTCATGATAGCGATAGGGACCGTCTTTTCCAGCACATCGTTTTCATTTCGGTCATCACCGTTTGAATCCTTGTCGACCATCGCTTTGATAATGAGGCCTCCAGAGAGGTCATTTGTTGTCGTGTTGAGGATGGAGTGTGCCGCTGTTGGTGTCCATACATACGAATCAGATGCTTTTTGACCACCGATGAGAGCACCAGAAGTCCAAGTGTAGGAATCCATCACATAGCCAATGGGGTGAAGAATTTGAATCATGGCTGAAGATGTTTTTCCAGAAAATGAACTGCCACCACGCTGGATTTCCATGAAAATCTCAATTGAATCACCTTCGAACAAATAATCCACCGTTGTTCCATCCGATTGAGTCCAGACCTCAGCAGATGCACTGGCATTTCCAATCGTGAGTTGCGAGACGAGCCAATCGTCATTTGCGCCACCTCGTGCTTCGATAGCACTGGCTGGAGCGGCAATACCCATGGCGAGGGTTTGCAGGAGAAGAAGGGCGACTAGAGTCAAAGGAGAGATGCGACGCATAAGACCAACAGAACCTCCCAGTTACATATGGCATATAGAGATGGCCTTTTGATGACCCCGTAGGGGTCAGTAGAAACAAATGGTTTAATTCCGAGATTTTCTCAGACCTTTAATCGAAGGTTGTTTAAAATCTGGAATGGAAATGTCATCGTCGGCATCCGGAAGAATGTCCTCGACGTCAAGCGTTTCATCAAACAGTTCCCCGATTCCTTGGAACTCCAATTCTTCGCTCTCTGGCGGTAACACATCTGAAATCTCGCCAAATTGTTCCATCTGAGACATACCATCGCCAATTGACTGAACCGCACCCGGTGCTTGTGCGACTGCTGAAGAACCCGAGATGGCAGCACTTGCAACTTGGGCGGCAGTGGTTGCTTTGGAAGCGATGGCTGTAGATGCAAAAACTGCTGCTGTCGTTGCAGCGGAAACCGCTACACCAGCCGTTTTTCCAAGAACCTTCGAAGTTGTCGAAGGCGGTTTTTTCTCTACTCGGTCGGGCAGATAATCATACACCCACTCCGGCGGATCTGAAGACCCTGCACCGAGCACGGCAATGGTTGTAAAAGCAGCAAGAGGCATGACTGCCAGTGCAGTTAACAAATCAAGGAACGATGTTTCGGGAATAGAGCCAATAGAGAGAGAAGACTCAAACAATTCTTTCTCGAGATTAATACTGAGATTGAGGTCTGGACCCATCCAACCGATTACTGCCACGCTTGCTACTCGTCCAAGAAGCCACAAGACAAGAACGGGTGCAAGCCAAGAGAGTTTCGTCATTGAAATCAACCATTTCCGAGTGAATGAAGCGATTCCAATATATTTTTCAGCGACTTTTGGATAGATTTTAATCGCTGAAAGCAGACCAAATATGTAAACGATGAGCGCAAGTTCAAGACGTCGATTCGTATGCATAATTGTATCAGGAATAATCAATACAAACATCAAAGGAACTGTTGCTAACAACACCTGAAAGGGTACTGCCAAAAGAATCAACCCTCCATGAGTCGAAAGAATGGTATGACCGTCAAGCCAGCGCTCATGAGCAAGTACGGTCAATCGACCATGGGGTGAATGAGCGTAATTTTTCCGAGCTAATCGGCGAGAGGCTGCGTCTCCTTTCTCTCGGGTTAAACCCAAGAAACGAACCCAACCCCCTTTTTCGATAACTCGTAATGGCCGAAAACCACCAAGCAGAAGTGCCAACAAAAGTGCAATCATTCCATACATCAACGAGGCTGCAGTAATCCATGGAATCATCTCTTTATCAAATTGAATCGACCCTCCGTTACCAACAAAGGATAATTCAACTAAATAGGTGATTGAAAATGCGACAAAGGGTGTTAAGAAAACCTGACAAAAAGCGACGATTGTAAGCCATATACGGGGTATCAGCGTTTTGCGTCGCGCATACCGCCCCATAAGCGTCGCTGATTCATACCTACCTCAAAGATTGCCCTTCAATGGAACCCCAAAACGCCGGTTCTGCACCGTCAGGTTTTCGCCATTACTCTTCTTCATCCTCAACTGCCATAAGAGGATAGCCATCGCTCAGAAGAAGCCGAAAGAAACCGAATGGTCGACGTTCGCTGCGCTTACGTCCAAGGTCAGGCCGGGGCATATTGGAGAGTTTGGTATTACAATTCACACAAACGATACTCGTGACTTGCCAGTAAGGTGAGAACCAATTACAGCAGACTGAGTCGTATTCTTCTCGATTTGCGATGATCTGCAACTCATAGGCCATCTCTTTCGTCCAAGGTGGATTTTGACCCCCAAAGAGTGATTGAAGTCGATTCAAGAGAGACCAGCCACTTGAAATCCACAAT
>CALCOP010000015.1 GCA_937897365.1 uncultured euryarchaeote | reverse complement strand
GAGAAGAAGCGGAACGTGTTCACAAAGAAGCACTGGCTGCTGGAGATTTTGCCCCTGCGCAAAAAATGGCGCCACGAATAATGCACTATTCTCAAGAGATGGTCGATGAGACCAAACACATGTTGGATTTACTCGGTGTTCCTTGGGTCGTTGCGAAAGCGGAAGGTGAGGGACAGGCTGCAGTTATGGCTGCAAAGGGCCAACTCGATATCGTTGCGACTCAAGACTGGGATGCACTGCTTTACGGAACGCCTCATTTGGTTCGCAATCTCATGAGTGATGGCTCCAAACAACACGGCCGTATTGTTCGTGCACAATCCATCGATTTGAACCAGATGCTCGAGACACATGACCTTAGCCGAGAGCAATTGATTGATTTGGCCATTATGATTGGGACTGATTTTCACCCAGGAATCAAAGGTATCGGTCCAAAGACAGGAATCAAACTCATCAAAGAGCACGGTTCAATTGAGGTCATTTGCAAAGTGAAAGATAAGGAAGTTCCTCATCGACTTGATGAAATTCGAGAGATATTCCATAATCATCCTGCTGTCGAAGTAGCCGATGAAGATCTTCAACCGGGGCAAATTGATGTCAAAGGGTTGATTCAATTCTTACAAGTTGAACGTCAGTTTAGCCAACGTCGAATGGATAATGAATTGGATAAACTACGTGAAGTCGGCCTCATACGCGAAGGTGGACAACGCTCACTCTTCTCGTTTTGAAGGTGTCATAAAGCGCAAGGGACTTGCTAAAACATCGACACCTCTGTGTTGAGTTACTGCTTGTCGAGCCACACTTTGCGGGTCGGAAAGAGCCTCAAGAACCGTATTGACCGGGGCACAAGGAACGCCGGATAATTTTTCTTCCAGTTCGCCTCGATTAAGCAGCGATACTGCATTTGATACTGCAGTTTCGACTTCCTCTCGCCCATGAACTCGCCCTTCATTTGTCGACCACACCTCTTGATTTTCAATGCCAAGTGCTTCAACTAAAGTGAGCCATTGGTTGTCTGAACCAACACCAATAACGAACCACCCATCTTTTGCTTCAAATGCACGATATGGTACGAGATTTGGATGAGCAGATCCCATCGGCAAAGGATTGTTTCCGCTTGCTAATGCATTGTGAGCTTGATTAACTAAAGCGGCAATGGCACTGTCCCACAAGGAGAGGTCAATTCGCATACATTCTCCGGTTTTTTGTTTGTGGAACAAGGCAGCAAGAATTGCATTTCCAGCATTCAAACCAGTGATGACATCAATCCACGCAACGCCAACCTTGACGGGTGCTCCACCCGCTTCTCCAGTCATCCCCATTATTCCACTGCGGGCTTGCAGGGCAACATCATACCCTGGCTCATCACGTCGAGGTCCTGTAGCTCCATAAGCCGAAATCGAGCATACAATCACATCATTTGGTAGAGGTCCAAGTAAGCGTTCAAGCGTACCGGGGCGAAAGTTTTCTACAACGACATCTGCAGATGCAATGAGTTCTCGAACATCGTTTGCTTCGCGTTTCAAGTCAAACGTCATGATTTCTTTACCACGATTGCACGAGAGAAAATACGCTGCGACTTGTTTCCCATCAAAACCAGTTGTGAATGGCGGGCCCCAGTGACGTGTGTCATCGCCCCACGGCGCCTCGATTTTGATGACTTCAGCGCCGAGATCTGAAAGCATCTGTGTTGCATAAGGTCCAGCCAATATACGCGAGACATCGACGATTCGAATACCCTCAAGAATTCCGCCCATGTACCCCCGAAGTGTCCGAAAGGGTTGAACCTCTCCCCCCGAACCGTTGGTTATGGAGCGGTTGAATTTCGAAGACGAACGTCTTTGGAAAGGTCTCCTTGTTTTGGGTCTCCTTCTCAATATACTTGTTTGCTTTACCAGTGATTTAGGATTAGACACCCAAGTGAAGATGGCAGTCGATGAAAACGGTGCATTACCGTGGGGTGATTTACGTCCAGATACGCTTGGTGAGAGTGACCCAGATGACGGCGGACAACGCACAGTCTTGCCTTTGTATGGATTTTCTGAGGCTGCTATCAAAGGAGCAGCCCTTCTCACTTTTTTTGCACTTGTCGCATGTCTCTTTCGTTGGACTGGAATCTATTCAGCAGCCATTCTATCGCTTTCTCCAGCATTCATTTTCTCCATCGGACGTGGATATGAAGAAGTATATTTGGCAGCGTTTTGTGCGCTTTCCTTTCTTCTTTTGACTGGTATTGCATCGAAGAAGTATAGAGTCATGCAACATCTCGGGGGGGGTTTCAGTTTCATGCTGATGGCTTATGCGAAAGGGTTTGTCGATTTGAACGGTGTTTTACTCGGTGGCTTGCTCATAGCAGTGCTAACGACAGCGTGGCGTGAAATCGATACTCGCGGTGGTGAAAAGACTCGGTGGATGTCACAACCTCATCTTGTAAGCATTGCAGTCTGTTCATTTGTTACACTTTCTATGGTGGTTCTTGGGATTCTCGGCTACAACAGTACGCTGGCCATACTTGCCGAAAATCCCGTTCGCTACACGACTGCTTTCGCTTTCTCACTGTTGGATGTCGTGGTTCTGTTTGTATTGTTTGGCATGGTAGCGTGGCCCTTTGTTCGGCCGATGGTGTCGGCAATGGCTTCCATCGAAGATTCTGATATTGCCATGATGGCAGGTTACATCGTAGGTATCACAACGGCTCTCGTCTTCTATGTCGCAGCTCTCTGGACTTATGAAGCCAGTATTTGGGGTGCTGAATGGCCGGGCATCATTTGGACCATGGGGAATAATGGACGATACATCACCATGCTGTTTATCCCGTTGGTTCTCTTGCTTCAGCATCTATCTCACCATGTTGAAATTCCAACTTATGGCACTCCCGGTTCGAAAATTAAAGTCATGGGGGTCACACTCTTCTTGCTGTTACCGCTTTCCCTTCTTGCCTCTGTTCACGGACAAACAATGTGGACCGATGAGGCTGCTGAAGTGATGAATCTTAACGAAGACGAGCACTTTCTCTTTGTATCCGAGGACACCCTCGCAATGCATTGGCTCTACACTTTCTATGGGCCATTGGATGCTGAAGAAAAACAAATTACTGGGCACTGGCGATCGATAGATGCAACCTGGGAACTTGATTTGAACACATCACTGTCGCATGTGAATACGCTTGTGACTTCGCCAGATGTAACGTTGACACCGGAGGGGTGGGTCGTTCAATCAAACGGAGAAGTAGATTTTCTCAACGGTGGAGGAGAATGGCGCGTTTTGACGCGCTCTTAACCTCAAGCGTTCTTGTCAGCTTGGACTTGTGTGCGAACTGCTTGAGCAGCGGCCTTTGCTTGTTGCATAGCCTTTCGCACTCGGGTACCAGCAGCAGCGTTACCCTTGTCATGCTTGACAGCATCACCTAGAGCGGCAGTTAAATCATCAATCATCGTTTGAACCATAGCCTCGACGGACATATCCTGCCCGCAGTGAAAACGGCTTTTATGGATTGCTCCGGAAAAACATGAAATGAACGGACATAAATCGATGGACGAAACGCCGAACTCTGCTTCAACATTTTGAACTGTGAATCTCGATGAATACTTTGACGTGATTTCAAGCGAGGGGTTGAAAACCCTACGGTTAGAGGGTGTTGCAGGGAGGAGCAAGACATGCGCTTCGGTGTTCGAGGAACTTTGCCGGACCCAGACCCTGTTGCGACACAAGAATGGATTGATTCTATCCTTGCAGTTCGTGACCAACTTGGTGAAGAAGAAGCACGTCGGATTCTTCTTTCAACCGTCGATGCAGCACGTCATGCAGGTGTAGAAATCGATGTCGTGAACACGCCCTATCTCAACTCAATTCACCCCGATAACCAAGGCGCTTATCCCGGAGATTTAGATTTGGAAGAGCGCCTCCATGGAATCATTCGATGGAATGCTATGATGATTGTCACTCGCGGCAACAAATACTTCGAAGGAATAGGCGGTCACATCTCAACATATGCTTCAGCCTCCCATGCATGGGAGATTGGATTCAATCATTTCTTTCGAGGAAAAGACGGTGCTGGGCAAGGCGATCATCTGTATTGGCAAGGACATGCTTCACCAGGAATCTATGCCAGAGCATGGCTTGAAGGCCGTTTAACGCATGAACAGATGGAAGCATTCCGCCAAGAAACCGGCGGCAATGGGCTGTCATCGTATCCTCATCCCCGATTAATGCCTGACTTCTGGGAATTTCCAACCGTCAGTATGGGTCTTGGTGCGATGACGGCAATTCATCAGGCTCGATTCAATCGATATTTGGAAGACAGAGGATTGGTTTCAACAGCAAACTCTCGGGTTTGGTATACAATGGGGGATGGTGAATCTGACGAGCCGGAATCTCTTTCTCAACTCTCCTTAGCAGGACGTGAAGGTCTTGACAACATTGTCATGACCATGAATTGTAATCTTCAACGTCTTGACGGTCCAGTTCGAGGAAACTCGAAGATCGTCCAAGAACTTGAAGGTCGCTTTAGAGGTGCAGGATGGAATGTCATCAAAGTTCTCTGGGGCAGCAGTTGGGATGATTTGTTTGCTCGAGATTCAGCAGGATTACTCGCTGCACGACTTGACGAATTGGTTGATGGCGATGAACAGCGAATCATGACTGCAGACGGCGCTACAATCCGTAAGGAACTGTTCAATTCAGAAGGTTTGCAAGCTCTGGTGGCTCATTTGAGTGATGAAGAACTTGTTGACTTATGCGCTGATGTTGGCGGTCATGACTTCCTCAAACTCCATGCAGCCTATGCCCAAGCGACCGCTCACAAAGGCGAGCCGACCGTTGTTCTGATTCGTACCATCAAAGGATTCGGACTCGGGCCTGCTTTCGCTGGTCGAAACACAACTCATCAAAAGAAGAAGGCAGACATGGAAAGCATGCAATACATGCGTGATGATTTGGGTCTTGACTTCACTGATGAAGATTTAGAAAAGTATCCTTACGTGATGCCTGAAGATGTTCCTGAACTGGTTGCTTATGCCAAACAACGCCGAGCTGCCATGGACGGTTTTATGCCAACTCGGACCGTTCCCAAGTTTGACCTCACTCTTCCCGGTGAAGCTACCTATGCGGATTTTGATGAAGGTACGAAGGGGAACATGCAAGTCTCGACGACTATGGCTTTCGTGCGAATCTTACGTGCTTTGATGAAGGACAAAGAGTTTGGAAATCGCATTGTGCCAATTATTCCTGACGAGGCTCGAACTTTTGGAATGGACCCCTTGTTCTCTGAGTTTGGAATCTATCATCCAGAAGGTCAACTCTACAAGCCTGTTGATCACAAAGTGCTGATGAAATACAAGGAGTCTGCCAAAGGTCAACTCTTGGAAGAAGGTATCAATGAAGCTGGTGCAACTTCAACATTCATTGCTGCAGCAACATCTTTCTCGACTCACCATTATCCCACAGTCCCCTTCTACACGTTCTACTCGATGTTTGGATTCCAGAGAGTGGCTGATCTCATCTGGTCGGCAGCAGACCAGCGCGCTCGTGGTTTCCTTATGGGTGCAACCTCCGGGCGAACCACACTCAACGGTGAAGGATTGCAACACCAAGATGGACATTCTCTTCTCATGGCTCACACCAATCCAGCCGTCCGTGCTTGGGATCCAGCCTTCGCTTACGAGTTAGCAGTCATCATCCGACATGGTATCGATGAAATGTATGGTCAAGACAAAGATGTCCTCCATTATATTGCAGTCTACAATGAAAACTACCCCATGCCTCCCAAACCGAAAGGTGCCGATGAGGGTATTATCCGCGGCATGTATTTGCTTCGTGGTGCGCCGAAAGGAGATGGGCCAATCGTTCGCCTGATAGGTTCCGGCCCGATTATGGTTCAGGTCTTGGACGCAGTTGAGAAATTGGAAGCCTATGGAGTCCGTTCAGAAATTTATTCAGCAACATCGTACGGAGAAATGCGACGTGAAGGTTTGGAATGCGACCGTTGGAACCGATTGCACCCCAGTAAACCTGCAAAGCAGCCATGGGTTGAGAGATTTCTTGGCAGCGGAACGGTTCCCGTTATTGCAGTAAGCGATAACATGGCAGCGGTTCCTGATATGATTCGCCAATGGGTTGGCGGTCACTATACAGTGCTTGGAACCGATGGGTTTGGCCGCTCAGATACCCGTGAAGCACTTCGTCGCTTCTTTGAAATCGATGGAGCAGCGGTTGCTCTTGCAGCACTTTCATCTCTTGTAAGAGACGGTTCAATAGATGCAAGTGTCTATGAGAAAGCCGAGAAAGAATTTGGCATTTCAACAGAGAGAAAAGACATCACAGAACTGTGATGTGAAACAAAGAGTTTGTTCTTCACTCGGTTCCAA
>CALCOP010000014.1 GCA_937897365.1 uncultured euryarchaeote | reverse complement strand
CATTCACCAACACGCCCTTCCAAGTTTTGTAGACCGAGTTGAGAGAAAGCAGAACTCTCGAGTTCACAGTTCGCTGTTACACTTGGCAGGAGATAGCCTGCAAGGTAAAGAGAGAGTGAATCACTTGAATCGGTGGCAACAGTCAGGATGCTTTCTGTTCGTTGACCAGTCATCTCAAGTTGAATTGAATTGCCGTTTATTTCTATGCCTTGGTCGCTGATGAGACTATCAGAGGTGATATTTGAGTTCATAAGAATGCTAACTTGAGAACCCGAAGCAGCATGCACTACCGGTGACGAGCCAAATGCAAAAATGCCTCTTTCTATTTCGATTTCATGGATTTGTAGGCCCAATGCTGGGTGCGTTACTTCAAGCGAAGCAATGAATCGTTCTCCGTTCCAATCTTGATTTGGCAGTAAACTCAGAGGTATTCCAATAAGTTGGTTCGGGGCAATGACCATTTGTTGAGGTCCTTCAACAATCCATCCACTTGGCAATCCAGACACGCCGAGCTGGAGAACAGCAACATCATTTCCAACATTCTCCACCCAAGCGGTCGGCATTCCCCCATTGTCGTTGATTTTCCAAACACCCTTGTGGGCAATTGATAGGTTCGGCGCTTCACCAACACGAACCGGTATTTCTTGAACAGTTGAACCAGAGCCATCTGCATCGCTTATTCGAATTTTGAGGATTCCAATCTCTCCAGCGACTGCCCCTTCAGGGGGAATAACGTGTATGGATACAGATGTGGAATCGCCTGGATTAACGACATCACCACTGCTTGGATAAGTGATGTTCCATCCCGCTCCGGCTTTTGCAAAATAAGGGGCTGTTGGTGCGTTACCAAGTTGGTCGACTGTCAATGTCAGGTTTTGTCCTTTTGGATCAATCGTAAGCGATGTATTTGCCAGATTGAAACTCCATCCTGGCATATGTTTCACTGTCAAATTAAGTGTGATATCTTGCACCCATATATCATCCGAATAGATACCCAACTGCAGGTGAGCGACCGATTCAGACCAGGCTGTGGAAGGAACAGAAAAATTAAGCGAGTATGTCGATGACTGGTTAACTGCTAATTCCTCTCCAACGAAAGTAGTGGCGTTCCATATGGATGAGTCAAGACCGGAGTATGCGTATGTGAATGAAGGGACTAATCGAAGCGTGTCATTAGCGTTACCCGTATTCTTCGCAGAAAAACTGATTTCCACAGCCTCTTCAGGAGATACAAGGTATTCAGTCCCAGATGTAATGTTCACGTCCCATCGGTGGTCGGGTTCTGCTTCAACGAGCAAAACAACAGAATCATGGACGGAAGGGTCGCCAAGTGAAGTCCATAGGAATTCTAATTCAAACGGTGTTTGTGCAGCAACATCAGCACCTAACGTGACCTCAACAGTTGCAATCGTATAAGCCAGCGGCCCTAAGGAACGTTGTTCTTGAGATATGAACACAAAACTCACGGGTGGTGATTCTATGCCTGTCAATGGGTTTGCATGAGCCGATAGTAGAAACTCATCGTCTCCGTTTCCTGGATTTTCGAGTTTCAGGCGTACATTTTGAGGTTCGGTGACGTTCATAGAAACGGGTTCTCCCTCAATGTCAGGAAGCGGTTCCAAAATGGTTGCTTGCGATCTGTAAATTTGTAACACTTGTAAAGAGAATGTCAAATTTGAATGGCTTTCGGATGCATCACTGGTTGTAAAAACGTGTCGATATGGTACAGCATTGGTCGGAAGCTGTAGGCTCAAAGTACCCGTTCCAACACCGTTATTACTACCACTTAGTTCAAGGTTTGAGCCGTTGATTTCAAGATTTCCACTCGCTGACCATTGCCAGTTTGTCTGAATCATCTGCGCGTCGACCATGTTCCATTGCAATTCCCCACTTTGGGGTAAATCTGCTGTTATGTCCCATGTAAGTGTGGCATTCGGAAGGCTTCGTGTGTGAATTGGATTTACGGTTGAGTCGACAGCAGTAAAGTGAATCTCCAAATTTTGGCAAAGTGTTTCACTACCGCTTCCGATACAAAGTGTAAGTGTCGTTGAGGTCGAGGAACCGGGATTGATCGAACTTGGAACGTCTAAGTGAGCAAATAATTCGACGTCCTCCTTCGGATTCAGAGTGAGTGCAAAGATTT
>CALCOP010000013.1 GCA_937897365.1 uncultured euryarchaeote | reverse complement strand
TTGGTTACCGGTTTTTTTCCAAGCACGTGAGCCTCGCTTCATGGTGAACGAGCATGCCACCAACCATCCATATATGATAGCATCGGGTTAAAGCATTGAATCAAATGCTGCAAAAAAAGATAATTTTGATGTGTAAAAAACGGTATTTTCGACGATGCTCTCTCAAATGAGCTGATAGAAACTCGTAGAATGACAGCCTTTACATGGACCGCCGACATAGCAAAACCATGAGCCAGAAGTGGATTCCACACTTATGGGGGCTGCTCACTCCATTTGTGACACTTGTTTCTCTTTGGTTTGGTGGTGTTTGGATGGCCACGACATTGGTCCTTCTGCTTGGAGTCTATCCATTCCTCGAACTGATACTCGGTGAGTCATCATCCACAGATCCGTTACAAGAAGGGAAAATTCACAACATTATCGCTCATCTTCATGCATGGTGTGTGCCACTTGTTCTTATCGCACTGTTCTGGCGAATTTCATTGGATGGACTTACGATATTTTCGACTTTAGGGATTCTTTCAGCAGGCCTTTCCAACGGTGCATCAGGAATCGTTGCCGCCCATGAATTAGGACATCGACGACAAAGATCAATGAGTTGGAGAAGTGCACGACTGTCACTGTTTTGCGTACTTTACCTGCACTTTACCACCGAACATAACCACACACATCACAAACACTGGGCTCGTGATGTCGATCCAACATCATCCCCGTGGGGACGAGGTGTTTACTATCATGTTCTGCAAACATTACCTCGACAAGTGAGAGGTGCTTACAAAGCACGTCCACTCGATACTCGAAACTCATTGGCATTCGAAGTGGTGTTTTTGATTGGATTGGCAATCGTAGGTTTGCCATACCTCGCTGCCTTCATAGGCCAAGCAGCTGTTGCAATTTACCTCTTGGAGTTTGTAAATTATATCCAACATCATGGTTTGCGGCGTGGAATGAACGAGCGACCAAATGCAACTCATGCTTGGGAAAGTCGCCGGCGACTCTCTCGATGGACACTGTTGGAACTTCCGTTACATCCATCTCATCATCTCAAATCCAGCACCTCATACGAGCGCTTGACGGTTCATGATGAGGCACCTCAACTCCCTGCAGGATACTACGGTATGTTCTGGCTTGCATTGATTCCACCATTGTTCAACAAATTGATGCAACGGCAAAAAAACTTGGCACTACCAATCAATTGAAGGCGGACGTACCAGGATTCGAACCCGGGTTTTCGGCTTAGAAGGCCAAAGTGATATCCAGCTACACTATACGTCCTTATCCCAAGGGCGGCGCTCACACTTGATGAAGGTTAACCATCGGAATCGTCCTTAAAGCGGTCTTGCACATTTGTAACAACGGGTTGGACGGCGAACGGTTGTACGCTTCCATTCATAGCCACATGACTTGCATTCCCATTGGTGAATTTGAGCCTCGCCAAGCACAGAATCACGTATGCGCTGTAAAAGTGATGAATCTTTCATCGAAGGGGATGGAGCCACTGACTGGGTTAACTCATCATGTTGTGCTGAATGCGCAGTAAGGCCTGCAGCATGAAGAAACTCATGAACAAATGTATGATTGTAGAGTCGCTCATCTTCGAGCAGAGCAGGGTGTAATCCGATGGTGACTTCCCCTGGATCAATACGCAAGCGTCGGCGGCGGGCCAATTCATTTGGTCCCTCTTCAAATCGAGTCATTCCGAGGCGCATCGACTCATTTTCCAACCAAATGAGCGTGATTCGGTCGCTAATCCAAGGACGGAAAACTGCATCAGTAACACCGGATAAAATCTGCAAAGCGGATTGGACCAAATCAACGGGTAGATGAGGCTGATGAGAAGGGATTGGCGTATGAGCCAAAGGAACTGATTCGGGCTTTCGAACCTCGTCCATGGTGAGCGGTGAGGCTCCACCCTCAAGAACTGTGGCAAAACCATCGATGGGTGTAAGACACTCTTAATCAGTAACCGCGCTCCTTAGCGCAACACTTGAAGAACTTCTTACCGCTTCCACACGGACAGGGATCTTTCTTGAAACAACACTTACCATAAGCTTTCTTTTTGCCACAATGGCAACGAGATTTCAAACTTGGAGGTAGCTTCGAAAAAGCCACAACCTGAGAGGCAACATTCGCTTGTGATCTCGCCGATTGAAGACGTTTGGCATCGCGTTCACTCTGCGTCATACTCGCCCAAATCGCCTCATCTTCTTCATCGACTGAACCATCGCGATTGAGGTCCTTTGGATGATAGGATGGACGCTTCACTCCGCCACCTCTACCGGCACCTCTCAAGGTTGCAGTTGCAGCCTGTTTTGGAGGTAATGAAGCAGAACGGGACAAACCTGGCGGCCCACCTCGAGAGGAGTTTTCAGATTCAAACTGAGCGTTTGCCAAGTCTTCTCGAGCCTGATTAAGAGCATCAACCCCGTCGAGTAACTCATCGCGAGTAATACCGGCTTCAATCAACGAGTCTTGTGTTATGAAGTCGGTCAATCCCAAATCTTCAGCGCGTAATTCGATAAGAGAAAGCAAGTCTCCCAATGCACCACGCGGTAACAATCTTCGGCCTTCTGCTTCCTCGATATCGGTTTGAATACGGCGCAAAACCTTCGCGCTGTCTGCTTTCGAGATTTGCTTTTTGAATCTCCTCACACGCTTGTTCATCTTGTATTCCGAACGCATTGTTAATCCACGATAGACATACCCCACAATGGTAATTGAAAGAACACTGATTCCCGCATACTGACCATATTCTGTTTGCGCCTGCTTAATGAGTGAACCGAGAATTGGGATTTCTTCATACCAATCATCAGCAAGAAGGTCTACAATTTCATCTTCCTCTTCTTCAGCAGGTTCGTCTACATCCACTGGGGGGTCTACAGTACTGTTTCCAGTCTGATTTCCAGTGTTATTTCCGGTCTGGTTTTCAGTACCTGATGAGTTGTCAGTCAAATTGCCGCCTGAACCGTCTCCTGTTGAATTCTCAACGCAACCATTGTCATCAACAATGCTACCCTCAAGTGTATCTTCACACTCATCGGCATTGTCATGAACGCCATCGTTATCTTGGTCTTCCCAGATTAAACAACCACGCCAATCGACTTCTTCATCATCATCTGAATCAGCACAGTGGTCATAGTCGTTTGCTACACCATCTCCATCGTCATCCGGGAAAGAGGTTTCACAGCCGGTTTCATCAACAACTGCTCCACGTCGACTCACAGGACAGGAATCCTGTACGTCAGGATAGCCATCATCGTCATCATCACCGTCTTCATCAGCATCACGGCAACCATCGTAATCGTTATCGGGATTTGAATCATTAAAAGCATACCAATTGAGTGAACCGGTAGGACACATGTCGTCTTGATCATCAATGCCGTCGTTATCGTCATCCCAGTCTTCTGTTGCATCTTGACAACCATCTGAATCATGGTCGGTTGCGTCTGTTGAATTCCAATTTGTCCGACCATCGTAGCAATGGTCATCCTCATCCATTACACCGTCGCCGTCATAATCCTCGCCCTCAGTTTCATTGTCACCATCGTCTTGAAGTTGGGGGATAGTAATACACATATCATCAGTGAAGAGTAAGTTACCTGAATAAAATAACTTCGACAAAAAGCAATATTCCACCCCTCGTGTAATTTCATCAAACGAAAGCGATAATCCGGTTGTTGGGGTTACGTAGTCGATCCAAAATGCACCGGAAAAATTGAAACTTTCAGAATAAATATCTGTATTATTTGAACTGTAATACAGCAGCGTTTGAATCGAATAATTTCGGTCTTCTTCAAGATCGTATGCGGTAGAGTTCATTGAAAGAATGGTACTCACTGATTCATTCCACTGTTCGTACCATCCAAGAGCGGATTCAACAGTCTCGTTTGCTTGATTTGTCCCATTACCTCCATTATCAGGTGCTACAGCCAGCGATACAGATTCAACCGTAATGACATCCAAATTTTGAGAACTTGTAGGGTCATATAATCGGAATTGGAAGTCATATGTCGCACTTGCGCTTGCAGTCCATGAACCATTGAAGCCGAGGTTTAAATCATCGGAAATTGTTAGATTTGGTTCCATTATTGTTTCGAGGGACGTTAATCCATAAAATACCTGAAAGTAAAACTCAAAATCAATATCACATGTACAATCAGTCTCGATTTTTAAATCATAGGAAAATGTGTCACCTGGATTGACTGAATAGGAAAAATCTTCAATCCAAACAGTCGCATCAGACGGATCGGTTATGCCTTCACCGCCCTGAGGGCCTTCAGAAGTAGCGTATTTCAAATCAGAATTTGTTGAATCATGATAAGAGATGTGTGCTCTGTCTTCAGAGTCGAACGCTATTGAAGAATATTCGCCTACAGCACCTAATGAATCAACGGTCATAATCATCCACGTCGGAGGAATTTGTGTGGAATTGAAATTTGTAGCATGCTTCAGGTTTTCATTTGTATCATCAAAATAAGAGATGTGAACGACGCCTTCTGAGTCGGTAGTGATACTGGAAGTATCTCCTACATCACCTGCTTCATCAACCAATGCTGTAACCCAAGAACCAGATTCATCTGTTGCATATTTCAAATCATTATTGCTGACATCATGGTAGGAAATGTGGACCTTGTTCGAGTCATCTACTGCAATTGAGGTGGAGGAGCCGATTGAATTTGAACCTGAATCAATAACAGTGGTCACCCAACCCGAAGGTCCCCAAGTATTTTCGGCGTAATGAAGCGCCTCGTCATCATAATCAATATACGATATGTGAACAGTATTGTCGGAATCAATGACGAGTGAGGTATGATGTCCTACATTACCCGAAGTGGCAACTGAAGTGAAAGACCATTCAACGCTTGAATATTGGTTGGTAGCATATCGAAGGTCGCCGTTTGTTGCATCATAGTAAGAGATGTGTACTTTATCGTATGAATTAACGCCAATCGATGAATAAGCTCCTACATTACCCTGACTTTCGATGGTTGAGATTTCCCAAGTTCCATTGACATTGGTAGCGTATTTGAGGTCACCATTCGTCGAATCATCATACGATATGTGAAGCGCATCATTCGAATCAATTGCAATGGAAGAACCATAACCAACATCTCCTTCTGAGTCAATAGTGTATGAAATCCACTGGCCGGAAACATCTGTTGCATACTTCAAGTCCTTTGAGGATTCATCAAAATAGGAAATGTGAGCACCATCATTGGAATCAAGAACAATGGAGGAATATTTCCCTACATCCGCTTGAGAATCAATAATCGACAAATCCCAAATATCCGAAGATTCTTGAAAAGTAGCATATTTCAAACTTTGATTTTGTTTATCCTGATACGAAATGTGAATTCGATCCTCGTCGTCAATAACTAAGTTTGTATTACTCTCGTCATTTTCTACTGTGTCAATCAGTGTGAAGTTCCAAGAAGTACCGTCATAAAAAGCATACTTTAGGCCGGAGTTATGGTATAGAATATGGACATTATCAGAAGAGTCGATTCCGATTGCAGTATCTGTCTGAGCAGCATTCGAACTGTTTCCCCAAGAGATGCTCGCCTCAACAGTTGAAATCGACCAACTTGTTCCAGTCAAACTTGCATATTTCAACCGATTATTATAGCCATCAAAATAAGATACATGAGGCTTGTTGTTACTATCAAGAACTAACGAATTACCTCTACCTTGACCATTACCTTCAATCGTCGACAAAACCCAACCTTGGCCATAATTTACACCATATTTTAATCCTCCATTTGTCAAATCCCGGTAGGTAAGATGAAGATTTCCTGAATCATCTATTTGCAAAGAAGAGTCACTGCCACCATCGCTGTCAATATCAGAAATAGTCCAATAATTACCGTTATGGTGAGCAAATCTTAGAGAACCATTATCTGAGTGAAAGTTCCAATACACAACATAGATGTCCCCATTTGGGCCAACCTTCATATCACAATTACTACCAACATTGGTTGAAGAATTATCGATCATTTCAAGAGTCCATGAAGTTGAGTTTTGTCCTGGTTCAGTCGCCAATTGGATATCCCCATCGCCTGTAGAATAAGAAGAGTATATCCCCACATGAGGGCTGTCTGAAGAGTCAAGGGCTAAACATGGGCCGCCGGAGGATGATGCTACAGTGTTTGAATCCCATGTTTGGCCATCAAAGGATGTGTGATTTATGAAATACGTATTCCCAACTGCTGAAAGGTAAGTGATGTGAGGTGCGCCATTCGAGCCAACAGCCAAGGAATTGTACTTGCCATGGCTGACCCAACTTCCTTGAGAGCTGGATGTTTCTACAGTTTCGATTACCCAGCCGCCATCTTCAGAATGATTTCGTCCAGATGCGGGGAAGGTATCCTCACTGTTCAATTCGGCATCAAAAGAAGGATTGAACATATTTTCTTCTGATGAAAATAACATCACTTGACCAAGCAAAATGGCTATGCAAAGGAAGACAGGAACCTTGTTCATACACCTATGCCAGTAGGTTGCGGTATATATTGATTACATGCTCAAAAAAGACGGTTTAGTATTGGTTCGCTCGTTCTCTTGCATCCTTATCCCAAGGCTCAACGCGTGGGACTTGTCGCACTTCAAGCGTTTGTAAATTGAAAGCAGTCAGCAAAGCAGGTTTGTTTTCATCGTGAAATACACAGGTGTCCAAACCAATACTTGCCGAACGTCCATCGACCGTTGCAGTAATTGAAAACCACGGCTTGCCCCACCCTTCATGCCCCATAGAATGGTTAAGCGACATAGTTGGAGTGTGCCCAAACAGAACAGTTCTATACTTATCAATAGGTTTGGTAGCAGAGTGAAACGGCCTGCGAATCCATAGATGAATGCTTTCTTCTTGGTCTTCAATGTCAAGTCTTGGATCATAACCCGCATGAACAAGGCGCCATTGATTGAGAAGAAGATGAGAAGGTAAACGCTGCATCCATTCCTTATCATCCTCGACTTGAGCAAGAAGGCGTTCTGAATCTTCATGGCCAAAGTCATCGGTATAATCACGAATGTAAGAGGCGACTGTAGCGTATCCGCCGTTGTGAAGCCAAGTCATCATATCGCTGTCCGGTTTCCCCAATGATTCAAGGTTAAATCCTTCCACCATCATGTCTTCATGGTTACCTTTGACACAGTGAATACGAGGGTCACTTCGAGCAATGCGCACGACATCAAAACTATCAGGGCCACGGTCGATTAAATCTCCAAGCAAAACCACTCGGTCATCCATCGACAATTCACATTCATCGAGCAATGCTTCAAGCGTCAGAGAGAAACCATGGACATCTCCAATTGCCCAAACATTATGTCCATTATCAAGTGCATTTTGCAAGTCATTTTCCATGTCATTTCGCCTCATTTTCGTCACCATAATAACAAGCATTCAACACTACTTAAAGTGACAAGAAAACAAATGACTGAAAGGTCAAACTGACTAGAAAAAACAAGCAAGACGAGTTGGCAATGCTTATGATGGGCGTTCAAGTGGGATGACTGCGAAAGCACCCATTTGGGCGTGTAGATCAGTTGGAAGATCGCTACCTTGGCATGGTAGAGGCCCCGAGT
>CALCOP010000012.1 GCA_937897365.1 uncultured euryarchaeote | reverse complement strand
GGTATCCCAATTCGTTGGGTCTGTGCCTTCTGCGATGTGGTCGTTATCCAAATCGAGTAAATACCAGCCTAATTCATGCTCGCCAACTGCCCTAACGGGTGCTGTGTCGGGTGAACCTACGTAGTAGATGTCCCAAAGGTCTGTTCTGTTGCCCGCTAAATGAATTTCATCATCACTTGAATCTAATACGAGGAAATTGGTATCTTTGTCATCAACGATATAGGCATAACGAATATCATTTGCAAACGATTGATCCATCTTCAAATAATTTTCAGCACTGATTCCAGATGAATCGAGTTTCAAGAGCGCTGCTCTCAATTGCCACCATTCCAATACGATTTCTCCGTCGTAAATCATTCCGCTGAGACGAACTGCATTCGGAGAGGATAAATCTGAATCGGTAATGCTGAAGAATTCCTGGAAATTCGTGTAAGGTTCATACACACAACCAGCTCCCGTACAATCCCAATTTCCATCTTGATCAGGGTCGTAATTTGCATCCACTGGGTCTGCCGGGTTCAAGGTAAACCATGCCGATGCGAGGTTTGGACGTGAAAGTATTCCACTCGAACCTTGTTGAGAAAGCGGAAGGCATGAATTTGTATCAGTCGTACATGAGCCACCTGTTGCAGCATCGATCCAAATAACTTGGATTTGTAAGAATGAGCTGAAATTATCATTTGATTCGTTCCAAGCCTTCGAATACTCATACCAGTCTGGCAACATGTCTCCATCAGAGTCGTTGTCACTCGGATTAATTCCATACTTGAACACCTCTCGTCCATCAGATAAATTGAAATCTTGTTGATGATAAACAACCGCACCGTTTGACACCACGGTCGAGTACGAAACACTGTCACCATCCGAGTCATTCAAATCCGGACGAGTCATATTATCCCATTCCATCCAGTTGGTAAATGGTAAATCACCAATGCCAGATTGAATAAGGGCGTTCCCTGGAGTAAACACACGCCCAGACCAACTACCCTGTGCCGCAGGTTTGTCAAATACGGTTCGGTCATACCAGCCATCACGGTCGCCATCATAATTCACATCCCAAGGATTGAGAGGATTTGATGCCCAGTGGTTGATGGTAGAAGGGTCTTCCATACCATAGACTGCATAGCAATACTCCCAACCATCCTCAATCCCATCAGAATCAGAATCGGTATTTGTTGGGTCTGATATTCCCAAAAGCGTTCTGTTGAAATTATCTTGGTTAAATTCGTTAATCATGTCCATCCTATCGGCACTTGATTGGCTCTTTGAGACGAAATCTGTGTAGAGTGCTTGTTGTGCCTGCAGGACAGACAGTCCTTGTTCTTCCATGTAAGCCTCCATTGCATCATCGCCAAAGTTGACAATTCCCCTGTCAGCAGGAACTGAAAATCGCTCGGTATATTTCCCATACGTACGGGATTCCCATTCGCGTAAATTAGAGAAACGTTCTTCCATCGAGATATTTCCATCCCCGTCGCAATCGAAACTATCGCCATCTGTATCAAGATTTACATCGCTGTCAATAAGCGGATTCATGCTCCAGCGGTTCTCTTCTAAATCCCACTCTGTAAACCAATACTCAAAGCCATCATACATTCCGTCATCATCCGTATCAGGGTTGGTTGGGTCAGACATGCCGAGTAGTGTGGAAAGAATTGCATTCGGTGGAACTCCCGCTTGCCAGTCATTGAAATCAGTCAACAGTCGCTTACCTCTGGTTTCCTTCGTAATGAGAATGTTGAATACTCTTTGAGCTTTTTCAGTGGGTTGTTGAACATCACCGTCAAGGTGCAGAAGCGGCGCGTCAGAAGGATGGTCTAATCCGTTGTTTGGGGCTTCAACAGCAATGGCAAATTCTTGGCTATCCGTCAACCCATCAGCATCACCGTCAAACCCACCATCACCAGGGACAAGCGGATTAAGTGTCCACGTTTCTGCGGTGAGATTCCAAGAGGTAAACAATTGTTCTATCCCATCAATCATACCATCTCCGTCGGTGTCGACATTGTTTGGATCGCAAGTCCATCCTGTGAGGTTAACTTGGTCCGAGGTAATGAACGAACCAAAGGAATACTCGACTGAATTTCCTGGCCATTGTTGCAGAGCAAATGCAGACCCAATCGTTGTGACAAACCATTGTGGAGCTGAACGATTTTCGTCAGTTTCAGTGTACTCAGGGGCAATGGAGTTGTATTCTTCCCAGTTTGCCATACCATCTTCATCTGCATCTTCCCACCGGTCTGAAGCATCCAGAGGATTGAGGGTCCATCCGTCATCAAGAACATCCCAGCGTGCGAACCATATTTCCCATCCATCGGGCATTCCGTCGGAATCTGAATCCGCATCAAGCGGATCGGAAGAACCTACGTCAGTAATTGACTGCAGCGCTGTGACTGCGCCCGATGCACGTTCACCGAAGTTTGCTTCTGGTATCCCAAATGAACTCACATTGGAAAACAAATCCGTGGTAAACCCAGTTGGAATTGCTTCACCATCAAACGTCTGATTTCCGCTGAAGAGGTCAGAACGGATATGGAACTCTAAGTAATTCACGAATGCTTCATTGTCGGTCAAAATCCCATCATGATTGATATCATAGCCATCACCGTCTGGATTTTCAAAGAGGTCAGAAGCATTCAGAGGATTCACGCCTTGACGTGACGGGTTCCATGTGCACGCACCGCCGGATTCCCAGCCATCGGGCAATGAGTCGCCATCAGAATCGATATTATTTGGGTCTGCATCAAACCACTCAAGACTTGCATTCACAGATTCTCCGTGCGATTCAAGCAACAATCCTTCGATTGCAGCACTGCGAACAAGCGACCATTGATACTCGCAAAGATTAGCCAAACCATCGCTGTCTGCGTCCCAATTCGCGTCCTCAGCTCGGTTCGGGTCAAGTGTCCAATTATTCCCACCGGTAAACGATGAACCAATCCACCGACGATGATGTATTTCCCAACCGTCGGGCATACCGTCGCCATCACTGTCGAAGTTTGTTGGGTCTGTACCTTGGTCACTGCTGGAAAGGCCAAGATATGTTGCGTTTGCTGCTTGTCCGGCTGCATCATCGCAAATGTATTCCATCTGGACGGTGTAATGACACCATAGCGTAGAATTCTCGTAAAAGAATCCGAAGTATTCGCTGCCATCTCCTAATCCATCTCCGTCGGTATCACCTGCTTTTGGATTCGTAGAATTGTAACCATTCGGAGTTTGACTCACGAAACGATACTCGTCAAGATTCGTCCACAAGCGTTCCAAGAAACCATCTTCAGATTGGTCAATATCGATTCCGTCACCATCGGTATCAAAGAGAGAGTCCCAAGGATCGGTTGGGTCCAATCCATTGGCGACTTCCCAACCGTCAGGCATCCCGTCATTATCGGAGTCATTGGCACCAGGATTAATCAACTCTAAATTCGCATATTGGCCTGGGCTCGAACCAGTGAAAACAGTGGTATTTCCATCGACGTCCATCGTTTGTATTGTAACAATTTCGCCATATACAGTTTCTTGCTTTTGGAAACCGTAAACGGCAGAATAGTCTCCTGAAATTGCCCAAAGTCCTTTGTCTGAGCCAACCAATATTTCATCACCCGTAGGGTGTATTGAGTGGATGTTGTTGTATTCTCGAAGATACTTGCCTTCGACACCCGGGTGCTCTAACAGCCCACTGTGAGAAATTGAGTTGTCAAGGAGATTCATCATGTGTACGCCAGAAGGAGTTCCAAACCACAGAACCTGAGCATTATTTGGCGTAGGCCCATCGAGAACCATTGAACGAACCTCAGCAGGATTCGCAATCATTCCAAGTGAAAGAGATCGCAATTCATCGATTGCTGTGGGATAAGGGGTTACTTCCGGAGTGTAGTAAAATCTCCATGAGGGATTAAATTCTCCTCTTGCCGTAGAAGTCTCGCCTATTATCAATCCTCGGTCAGTACCAACATACAGCGTATTATTGCCTCCACCAGCAGCACCATGACTGATAGCAGTTACAGTAGCATTCGATTGGCTAAGTGCCGAATTAAGACCCGCAGCAATAGGGTATTGTTGGGCAATCAACGAAGCAGTTGTGATTTCAAAGACTGAACCCTGACCAAATTGGCCTAAACCAATGACTTGTCGATTTTGACCTTCAATATTCAATGCAGAAAGTGCAAATATTTCATCGGAGAGAGACCAAGACCAACTTGCCAGTGGTGCAAGATCGCCATTGGCTTGGAGAGGAGCAACTGCCAATCCAACGTTTGTAGCAAGGGCTAAAGCAAAATTAGTATCCTGCATAGAAAGTAAGAGTGATTCATGCAGCTCTATACCTTGAGGCATCCAGTGGTCATAATTCACTGATTGATCAAAATCGAAAACCGTCACGCCATACCTTGTTGTAGCATAAATCATCGTATCGTCGCTCTCTAAGTCCCGAAGATCGTAATGGATGAGACTCATCTCTTCAGCAGGTGTTACAAAACTCAACGGGATTGACTCATGGCTACCATCCTGATTTCCAAGAAGTACTGATTTCAAACCTGGAAGAACTGAATTTCCGTTATCTTCGTGCACGAAATATTCTTCCAATGTGGACAGCGATTCGCCTAATGCGAGGGCGGTAAGAGTACGACTGACATCGGGCGAAATGGCGCCATCACGGTTTGCATCCCAACCATCCAAATCGGGGTCGAGAAGAGCGTTTGTACGGTTGAGGGGGTCAAGACCGAAATGGACTTCCCAGCCGTCGGGAATTCCGTCACCGAATGAAGGAAAGAGTCTACGAATGGAAAAACCATCCCAGTGGTAGCGATCTGAGTCCTCAAGAAGCGGGTCGGTGCCCAACCAAAGATCTTCGTCAATTACCAACGTTGCGTTTTCAGTGCATGCGGAGAGTAAATTTGTAAAGGTCGCATTTGGACCTGTAGGGATAAAAGGCCAATTCTTGAAAACAGAGCCATCAGGCAAAGTAGCAGAGCACCACATACCGTCCAATTCTGTCGTGTGATTTAATGGAGCACCATGGATGTATTCTTCCGGAGATGAAAAACGCTCAGTCGTCGATAAAACCCCATCACGATTGACATCAAATCCATCCTCATCCGGATCGTCGTAGATATCTGAACCATTGAGAGGGTCGAAATTTTGACATTCATATTTTAACGAAAAGATGTTGAATCCACCTACCCGTTCGCACATGTATGCCTCATATCCATCAGGCATTCCATCACCATCAGTATCTGCTATACGGGGGTCAAGATAACTGCGCTCACCTTCGCTATCGACGACCCCTGTAAGGCCGCGCGGGAAGCCAGGAGCAGTGCAATTTGCCGGATAAGGCCAACAAAACTCTTCGGTCGCATTGAGACCATCACGGTCGTTATCGACAAGTGCATCGGACGCATTATTACTGTCCATTCCGGGCATGTAAATTTCTCGACCGTCGACTGCCGTCCAATTCATCCACTCATCAAACAGATTTTCATGGACATCTGGGATTTTGTCACCATCGGAGTCCGTTGTAGGAGGTTCGTCGCCATCCGTCGTATCCGGATGTAAATTAGATACAGATGAAATTGCTGGAAACTGTGACATAAACATCAAGCTTGCAACGACGGCAAGTGTGGTTAGAAGAGTGGTTAAACTACGACGCATCTGGAGACCAGCCTACAAAGCATACGCTTCGCAAGTGCTCAACCCTTTCAAGACACTTATGAGGGTGATGGAGCGATGTTCGGACAAGACCTCGTTCGTCAGTCCAAAGATTCGTTCGGCTTAAACGTGAATTTCTTGTTTGGAAATGAGACCTCACACGGTGAAACACCGCCTAAAGTAAGCCTAACATGCGGTTTCTTCAAAGACCGTTCGCGCTACGATGACGATGATTGAGATGACCATGACACTCACGCATCTTGGCACAGGCAGTCGCGGAAACGCGACGTTGCTTGAAACCGAGCAAGCAAAGGTGTTGATTGACCAAGGTTTTAGTGGAGCGCAACTCGAGAAAAGACTCGGAAGATTGAACCTTCATCCTACCGATATCGATTATATTTTCATTACGCATCACCATGGAGACCATGGCGGAGGAGCTGCTGTCACTCAGAAAAGGTGGAATGTTCACATCCAGGCAAATCACCGTACAGCAGAAGAACTCGGTCTGCTTCCAGAACTCACACATTATTTTGAAGCACTCGATGTGATTCGAGTGAGTGAAGATTTAGCAATTCTACCGGTCCCAGTGCCGCATTCTGGAGCTGATAACGTCGCCTTTATTGCAAGCCATAATGGGCAAAGAGCTGCAGTTATCACTGACCTCGGTTCATGGACGGATGAACTGGTTACGCATGTGCGTGGTTGCGAACACATTTCTATCGAGGCAAATTATGATCACAACCGTTTGATGAACGGCCCATATCCATACTCGCTCAAAGATCGAATTAGCAGCAGAGGTGGTCACTTGTCCAATGACCAGACTGGACGCTTCTTAGCCCAAGTTTGTACACCCGCTACCAAGAGTATTTCCCTCACACATTTATCGGAAAAAAATAACCAGCCTTATCTTGCAGAATCGACTGTGCTCTACCACATTGATGAACTGTTCACTGGAGACATGACAATTTCACTCCAAGAGGGACCTGAACGCTCCCACTATATCGGAAGAAGTACAGATAAAGAGTTGCTTGAAAAACAGACGTCGTCAGGAGTATAAATCTCAAAATCACCCCCCTATGGGGGGGTGAGAAGGTCAACTGCTAAATGATGCCAAAGGTTGTGCGGTATGTGAACGCACAACCAAACTCAGTTTGGCGCCCGTCTCTTCAACGAGACAAACGGGCAGTCAGCGAAGTTCTGGGAGTCGTCATGATGCTCGCAATGGTCATTACAATTATGGGTGGGGTATGGGTTTTCTTGAATCCATACATTACCGATTTTGAGGACAATACAAATTGGAACAGTGCGAATGGAATTGCCGACCGTTTCGAAGACCGAATCGATGTTGCGGGTGGGGCACCTGAAGGGACGGGAATCCGGCATACACTTGCATTACAATCCACAATGATTCAGTCCATTGAAAAAGTTGAAACATGGACGATATCTGCTGATTTAACACCGTATGAAACCATTACCGTGCGAGATCTCAACAGTTCAACAATTGGCATTTTGGCAATGAATGAAACCGCACGTAGCGTAACGATTGAGACCCAGTTTGGCATTGAGAACTTTTCGTTTGAAACCTCACATGAGGAGGTATTAATTTCACATAATTCAAACCAACAACACTGGATGCTCGTCACAGTCTATGATTCCGACGGCAATCCGATTCATCGCAGTGTAACATATCTTCTTTCTGGAATCCAGATTACCACTTCTCTTGGACAAGGGGAACATCAAATTGGACTGATGAACAATGCACGCGTAGAGAGATTCCCGAACGAACCTTGGGTCGTATCTCAATTTCCAAGTATAGAAATTGACCCGCTTGTCAACGGCGAGTTTCGATTATCTTTAGTGCTCAGCGATGTGACCATCAACGGTTCGCTTGGCTCAGGAAATAAAATCGGTATGAACATGATGTCATTGGGGCCTATGACGCTTTTCACGGGCGAAGCCTACAATGTCAAGTTCACTGTTGTTAACGCACTTAACGATTTGATTACACCCCAGTATCATGACCGAATGTTGGATGAGTATAACCTCAACCGAGCATCGGGGACTTTAGATTCGTACGTTGGATATGCCCCGTTCATGAGAGCAAGTGGTGCGGATGGTTTTACAGTCGAAACTCAAGGAGCGCAATTATATCTCGAAGTTGATGTGAAACGTGTGGAGGTGTCTCGATGAAATTTAATTTACAACGAGATGAAGAAGCGGTCTCAGCAGCTGTCGCTACCGTTCTTCTCTTCGGGGGAGTTCTGAGTATTATCGCCATGATGATGGTCTCAATGATACCGGTAATCGAAGAGCTTGAAGGTTCAGTTGAGCGACATGATATGTCCTCACAAATGTCCCTTTTAGCCCATCAGACCTCTTCCCTGAGCGAAAATGGAATGCCTGGAGATTCCACTGAAATCGAGCTCATTCCTGTTGATGGTAGCCTCAACTGGAACATGATGCAAAGCAGCATGTGGTATTCTGCAACCTGGGCAGATGATACGAGTTTTAGAGTCAAAGGGGCCCTTGACTACGACGACCAGTTTAGCCTCAGACATCCGGAATCAATGAACACCGCTGTTTGTGTAGACGACCTTCGTCTCGGACCTGCCAACCCTTACTTGTTTACCATACCGTCTTGGGCAGAAAGTGTGGCCATGACCGCCTCACCTGGCCTTGCATTGCCACTTGGGCCTATTGAAATTGAGATTTGGAATCAATCAGCAAGGCAATCCCAACTTCAACTCATGGTCGATGGAATGCACATCGTTGATACAAGTCAATCTGGAGAAATCATGGTCCGCTCATCGCATGAACTTCACCTTCTGCTTTCACGAGGCGATGGGGGTACGACTCTCATGCAAGCAAATGATCCAAGTCCTGTTGATTCAACAGGAACATCTTGGTCTCTTCCTCTATCGATTGGCAACAATAAAATCCACATTTTAAGCGAAGTTGCGAATCAGATAATCATTACGAACCAAAGTTCAAATTCACACTATGCCTTACCGTCGAGCCAAAATCGAGTGGGTGTAGATTTCACGCATCAGTTTTCAATCAATTCACCCGAAGTCGTCCATATTACAACCAGTGCACCCTCGAGATTAATTCTCCAGACAAACATAGAGAGTGATGTTGGTCAGACTGCTTTGACGAGTACTGATGGTCAATACCTCGGCCACTCGTTCTTGACCCCATCACTCGAAGGCGAATTGGTATTCACTAATCCAAGTCAATCAAGTGTCACGGTTACATGGAGAGGTGGAGGTGTGTCCGTTCCTGCCAATCAAAGTCTCAGTTTCGACTGGCCACCTGCAGAAATCGATGGAGCGCCAATGCTTGATGCAAATGGAGATGTATTCGTTTCTTGGCGTGCAGATACAAGCAGTTCTGGATTACAAGTCATAGCCGCTGATGACACGGGTGCCCTTTCCGGGCAGGTCCATACGATTCATGCTGATGGAACCAACAACAAACAAATCCATCTCGTTCGTGCTGGAACGATTGTAGATTGGAATTTAACCGGTTCAACCAGCGCCAATGGCTCCCTCTACGATGAGAATACCCAAGTTACCCTCGACCTCAATCAGGGGGAGAATCAAATGAATGTTGAGGAAGGTCACGCCCTTCGAATGTACCTCCTGCGTGGACAAGACGGTCTTCTTCAAGCACAACATGATGGGGCCCAACGATGTTTATCTATTAATGTTCAAGCAAGTGGTTGGATTTCAACTGATTTGCCGTGGCAATCAATGAGTGGCAGAAGTCAAGTTGATTTGAAAAATGCTTGGCGATCTGGAAATCACCCTGCAAGTATGCAAATTACGCTCATTGGTGTCAATGGCGCGTCAACTCACGCAAACTTAGGAACCGTTTGGGGATTCCATCTCTCCAGACTCAGTTATGAGTTCACTTCCTCCATTGTTGGGATGGAAGTTGCTTATGCCGGAGGAGCAGTCGTAACAAACCACCCTGAATTTGAACCATTCATCGTTGTATCCCCTTCCGATCGTGGCGGTCCAGGGCCGAGGTTTGCAGCTACGATACCTTCGCTCCACCCAACACAGGACAGTGTAAGTGGCGCTGGTACCATGCACCTTGACATCGAATTAGTTGACCGTTCTTCTCTTGCCTCATCAATAGCCTATGAAGTACGCAGAGGATGGTCAAACCCTTACGGAGTCGCCATTGCTGATGCGTCAGCGGACGGACTCGAATCGAGTGAAGACTGGACTGTTTATCCTGGACGAATTGATTTGCTTACCGACTATGTGGGCTGGGTACCTGACCCATCTTATGGGACATCTGAAGCAGTATGGCACACGAATGGTGAGCCAATTCAATTCACGTTGCAAATGGCCGCTCTCAATGCGCACATGACCGAGGTGGTATCATGAAATCACAGAGAATTGTTGATGACGAACGTGCTGCTGCAACCGAATTAGGATACATCTTCACATTCCTTCTCGGAGTATTGCTACTGACCATGTTTAGTTTATGGGCGTATGAAATCGAAACCGCAACCCGTGAACGGTGGAACGAGAATGCGATACAATCGAATCTGGATGACCTTGCTGCTGCGGTTGAACGTGCTGATGAAGCAAGTCGGATGGGCGCTGTAGATTACGCTGAAAAAGTCACTTGGAGACTTACCGAAGCAGATGAATCACAAATGAAGGTAATCTTGACAGATACCTCAATTGATTTGATTGATGAAGGAGGCACGCTTGACACAAGTGTTTCCATTTCAGGAACGGGTGCAGGTGGACACCAAGGGACTGTTGTCCTCTCAGGAGTGACTTCTGTGTGGGTTGTACATTCTGATGGGATGACGACGCTTCAATACGACCGTCCGCAATCAAGTGACTATTAGCGACCCATAACTGCTGCATGGACTTGAGCTTGAACTTCTTTCATACGAGATTTCGCACCCAATTCTCTGAATACGGATAAAGCTCGCTGTAAGTACTCCATTCGACGTGGTTTATCGGGTGCAACACCACCCAAACGTGAAAGCAATTCACCAATTTGCATTCGAAGGTCATTTGCTTCTGCGATTACTAATGCTTCACGATAGTGTTCCATAGCATCCTCTGCACGTCCAGAATCCTGCAAAACCTCTCCGAGAAGAATGGTAATCTCTACCAAAGAGAGCAGATCACCTGCTTCACTCATCGTCTCGAGTGCTGTCGAATAGTGGTGTGATGCTACATCTGCATCTCCAACTTTGGCGTAATAACGCCCGAGTACAGCTTGGGCTCGTGCGTGTAGTAAGACATCCTCTCCACCATCAGTGTTCTCGAACGCCTTGAGTGCATGGTCTCGGGCACGGTCAATTTCATTTAGTTCAATAAAAGCACGCGCCAGGGTAAGTTGGGTACTGACAAGATCTGGGTCAGAGGAAGATTTCAAAATCGCTTCAACCTCTCCATAGGCTTCCAAGGCTTTACTCAAATCATTCTTACGACGAAGGAGATAACCCATGTTATTGTATGAACGTGCTGCACCTCTTTCGTCTCCAAACTGAATAAACTTCTCAAGGGCATCATGATGCATTGACAAGGCTTTGTCTGCGTCGCCTTGTTTGAGGGCGATGTCTGCTAAGGCGGAAAGAACTTCAGCATCAATACGTGTTGCTTTTGAAGAATCGGTTAAAGATTGAGTTGAGAGGAATATCTCTTCCGCTTCAATGAAGCGTCCAAGAAGTACCAGTATTTCTCCGCGAAGTTGTAAGACGCGAACTTGTATCTGAGTATCAAGTGAACTTAACTCAAGGCCTTCAATCAAGGTGAGTAATTCCATGTGCCCTTGGGCAACAAGGTCTCTACCTTCTTCAGCAATAAGTAATGCAGCCTCTCCACCTTTATCACTACGAATAAGGTGGTATATTCGTTCAATAATGACACTTGCGGTGAAATTTTGCTTTTCATACCACAAACAACATTTTGCATGGAATTCCTTCTTCGTCTTATCATCTAAACTTCGCAGCAAAAACTCACGAATTAAATCGTGAACATCATAATAATCGACATCACCTTGTCGGGCTAAACCTTGCTCAACAAGTGAATCTAACTCATCAGTATCCAAACCCTGCTCTGCTAATGCGCTTAATGCGACTGGTTCTCGGTAGATCGCAAGCGCAGAGAGTACACGTTTTTGTTCTCCACTCAATTTCGAGAAAATTTCGACAGTAACATAATTTTCCAGCGTTTCGTGGTAAGCACCTGCTGATGCCCCTCTGTTAATTAATTCCAAAACGAGAGGATGTCCTCTTGAAAGTCCATGTATGTGAAGCCACTGTTCATCACCAAGATTTTCAAAACTGCTCAAGAGTTGTCTCCCAGCATCCGAATCTAAACCATCGAGTGGGAGAACCAAACTTGCAATTCGTCCCTCTGCATCCTTCGCAGGTACGACTGGTTTGAAAGAACGAGAGAAGATGACAAGGCCAATCTCTTCTTCACTACCAAGTAAAGCCAAAGACATTGCTTGGAACGTTTGATGTAATGTCGTATCAGCAACCTTGTGAAAATCATCAATCACGATAAGAGTAGGAGTCCCTTCCAATGAGTCAACCAATAATCGAGCAGCATCTGCTGGTTGAGGCACCGGAGTTGCTGCCAGATAATCAGAAAACGTAGAATCCCCAATGTTTGCTAACCAATCTGCGACCGCCTCAAAAAAAGAACGAGAACTCTCCCAATCTTGGCAGCGGTGATAAAGCAGGTTTCGACGATGCATAAATCGCTCAATCAATTTTGAAGCAATTGTCGTTTTACCAATACCCGCAATCCCTGGGACGAGCAGCGTAGTTGCACGAGCATCCACGAGGCTCACCATATTGTCAAGTTCCTTTTCTCGACCATAGAAATGGCGAAGGCGGGGCAGATCTCCAAGCGATGTGACAAGTTGCTTCTCAACATGCTTCGAAAGATCTCTTTCGACCAAATCAGCCGACAAGGTGCGAGTGTCTAAAACGCAATTATCATCCATATATCGAATAATATCGACAGGACGCATTGAGAAATCGAGATGATCGTTTATTTCACCGAGCGTTGAGTTGATAATATTGCCATCAGTCATGATACTTCGTAACTGAAATTCTCGTAATCGACTCCAAGTCTCTTCTGAAACATTAATTCCGGGGTCGGTTAGAAAATACGCCTTACGCTTTCGAGACACACCAGCAACATGTGCCTGTCTTTCGATAAGAAGACCTTGATCTTTGAGTCCAGCTATAGCCCGAGGTACATTTGAACGGGCAATGGCAACAGCGTTCGCAATTCCCATTTGTGAAAGTGCAAATGGCACTTCTACACTGCTTTTGAAATCAGAGTAGTCAAGTAGATGCAAGAGGATTCTTTCCTGAACTCCTGGTTTAGGTTGTACAGCCATAATCTTCTCTCCGGTTTTTATCCTCTTCAACACTTCCTCAATCCTGAGTCAGGAAAAATTCACTGTTCAGGGACGTAGTTTGGGTCAGGAACCCAGTTATTGGACTCTGCATCCCACAACCATCCAGGGTGCTGAGATGCTTGAGCGGTCGAAGCCACAGCCTGTTGAACAACAACGGGTGTAGTTGCAACTTCGTTCGAGGGGATAGATGCCGCTTCTTTTCGAGCCTTCGCCCATGCATAAGGGTCTTCAGAAGCCTTTGCCTCAGCCGATGCAAGTGCGGCCTCATCATCATCAAGGTCCTCATATTCGACTTGAAGGAAGAACATTGCCGCAACCAAAAGAGCGATTATTACAACAGCTATGACAGCAATCAGTCCCCAGTTCAAACCAGAGGATTCGTCATCGCCTAAGCTAACCTTAAACAGGGCACCTGAGTTTTCACCGGGCTGGGTAAATACTTGGTCATCCATTTCGAAAATAATCTCTCGAGTGCCTTCTATGCCCGAGAGTTGGCTGCTTGAAATTTCCATCTGCCAAGTAGCATCTGCATTCACGCGAGTCTGGTTAATTCGAACACCGGTCAATGAATCAAAGCGCGCTTCAACAAGACTGTTTGGCAATCCTTGACCACTGAAAACGGCAGGGTTGCCGGGTCCCAGTGAACCTGTATCTTCACGTATGACTGTGAAGGAAACTTCGACAACGACGACATTGACTTTGTATGAATACGCTACAGATCCGTACGAATCACGTGCTTCAAACATCAAACCAACAAGAGACCATTCTGCAATGTCATTGGACAGACCTGTGACATAAGCAGGGTCATACTTGACAACTCCGTTCGAACTGAATGTCAAGTAATTTCCATACTCATCATCGTCTAAATTTGTCAGGTCATCGTAAACGTCGAAAACAAGACCGTCGGTCACACTTGCAGTCGGACCATCAGCATCAGAAAAGTGTTCAGTCAAATCAATGCTGATACCACCATTACATCGGTCTTGCTTGGTTGGATTCGAATCACAGAATAAGGTCATGGTGCTAACCCATCCAGTCGAGTTGAACTGTGGTATGATGTTATCAGCATCACTTGGATTATCGATTGTAATTCGAATACGCTCTTCAATTGAGTAATCTGAACCATCCCACGCCTTGATGACGAGCTCGTATTGCTGGTCATGAATGAGATCGGAGGTATCCCACGTAGTAGACCATGCCCCGTTTTGAGCAAAATTGGTAACAGGGTCTGGTCCGTTGTTAATTTCAACTCCACTGGTGAGGTCGACAATACTAATCTCGACACGTGTGACAAGACCATCATTATCGAGCGCCACACCCTGAATCAATTGAGTTTCACTCGCTCTTAGAAGGTCGGCGTTAAGTGGTTCACTCAACTGGACAAATGGAATCGAGTTGTCCGTATTGATGTTCAGGGTTCGTGTCTCAAAAGTACAATCCTGCCAACCAGACTTTGAATTACAGAAATCACTGTCTGAAGCCCAAATACGGAAGTCATACTGACCAGTTTGCAATTCTTGGAATTGCCAATCGTACGCCCATGCAGTCGAACCTGGAATGTCAAAGTTAGCAGTATAACCGTTCGGACCGTTGATATCGAACCAAATCGAGTTGATGTCACTGCCCCAAGTACCTGAGTATGGGTCACTTGCAGTGCCAGTGAATGTTACCTTGCCGTTATCATGCGAAGAGCCATCATTCGGTGTATCTACTAAAATTGAAGGTGCCACGAGATTGAGTTTGTACTTACGTACTTCAACAGGAGAATAATCGAGTCCATCAAATGAACGAACACGGAATGTTACATCACCTTCTCCTTCTGGATGAGCTGACATTTCCCAGTCAAAACTCCATGTTTTGAAAGGATGATTCGATTGTGTGATTTCACCGGCTGCACCAGATGTGTCAATAGCAGAATACCAATCTGTGGAACCCGGCGGTTGGATTTCAACACGCTTGATGAGACCAAATTGGCTTTGATATGCGACGAAATCAAGGGGATATGGCCCACTAATTCCATCCCATGCTGAGCCCGTAATTTCGACGGTTGTCGCAAATGAGAATCCATCATTTTGGGTCACGGTTACACTTGGTTTGAGATTATCGAGATTAATGACATCGTCAATTGAACCGCTGAGAACGAAGTCAAATTCTTTCTGGCCCTTACCAAACATGTATGCATCGACTGAGTAGAATGGCAACTCTCGACCGTTTACACAATCGCTGTCCTCAGCGTCAACTTTTGTATCTCCATCGTTATCATATCCATCGGAACATGAATCTTCATCGATGAAAACAGGGTTTCCTTGACTATCGGTGACTCCAGGAATTTGGACGTTGTTTTCTCCAACTATATGATTCCAGTTTCGGTCGAGGAGGAAATCGGATGGAAGAGATACTTCGGGGGTAAATCCAAAAGCGTCTGTCGTAAGAGTGTAAAGTGGCAATCCTGTAGCGTCTCGGATGACGACAGTTGCTCCTGCAACATTGCTGTTCTTTGCCTTGACTTGATAGCGAACAAGTTCACCTTCACGAACCTGGCTTCCCCATGCAGAGTTCTGATTTTGAACATGTATCTTAGAGGAATCGAAATTCTGTAAGTTCGCATAAGAGAAAACTGTCGAGTTATCAATTACTTCCAGTGCCAACGGCATGAAAGCTGGTGGCATGGCTGCAGTCGATGGGACTAGCAAGCATTCATCCAAAACATAAGGGCATTCTGGACCGAGCCAACTCATCTGAACTGGATACAGTTCATTACCACCTGCATCTGGGATGTATTCAGATTGGACGGTAACACGAGATTCCGTAATATTGTAAACCTGCGATGCGTTGGAGTAAGAATTACCAGAGAAGTAGGCGATCGAACCGTATTTGCTTCCGTAATTATCGTCATACATGCTGATGTTAGCCGCAAAGCCGGAAACTTCCATTGTATTTCTTTGAGCATTGACGATACTGCCTTTAATTCGCATGCCGTCTCCGCCGTTATTTGTCACGGTGTTGTCATAAATGGTGGCTGATGACATGAACACGTGAATTGCAGGACATGGGAAATCACCATCATACATTTGCGAGTTGCAAGTTCCAGTATTGTTCGAGATGAGGTTATTTGCAAGATACAAACGAGCTGCAGTTGGAGTTGGAACATTCCAACCTTGGTCATTAAAGTGGTATTCTCCGATGAGGACCGCTTCTTTTGCAGTATCTTGGATCGTATTGTTTTCTGCAACAACATCCGATGTGCCGTAAATCCACAGACCATTCCAGCCGCCTATTGGACCGATGACGTTATCGTTTGCAGTGACCGATGAGGAACGAATACCAAAACCAGAACCTTGGGCTG
>CALCOP010000011.1 GCA_937897365.1 uncultured euryarchaeote | reverse complement strand
GAGACTCACCCCCCCCGAGTCAAACCAGAAAATCCACAGTTACGATCGAAGAGGAAATTGAAATCGGACTTGTTCAAAAGGTGGAAGTTTTCGGCCAAGATGCGAAAAATTGTAGCGGCATTATAGCGCCCGGGATAGCGTAGCGATGCTCTTAGATAGCGTAGCGATGCTTTTAGATGGCGTAGCGATAGAGTTCTTACGCATATCTTAGAATCTATTTGAAAATTCTAAAAATGTAAATAGTATGCTTATTTTTGAAACAAAGATTGTCTTTTATTTCATCTTGCGCAGATTAGAATTGCTAAAACAAATTTTATTTTAGCGCTAAATTGTTTTTAATTTTTTTAAAATTATACAAATAGGTTTTAGTAGTAATCACTGTTACAATTAAACATGCGCAACAGCAAAGTTACGTCAAAGAAAAATATTGAGTTAAATTCTTTATTTGGAAATTCTTTACGCAGTAAAATAGTCAGTATATTTCTAAGTGGAAAAGAATTAGAAAGTAAGGATATCAACAAATTAGTAAATGATTTCGGAGTAGACTACAATCTAAGTGTAATTCAAGAACATCTTAAAGAATTGAAAAATGATAATTTCGTCGTCACTCGAAGAGACGGTAGAAGTTGGTTTTGGAAAATAAACACATCAAATATGTTCATAAAAAATATGGTGCAGCTCATGAAAGCGCCTAAAGCAGTTCTTTCTCAGTCAGATTCTGTTTCCCGAAAAACAGAGGAAGAACGGATAAAAGAAATTCGTACTGCGATACTTGACCTTACACAACAAACAATGGGGGAATTTACTCCGAGTGATCTAATATTGAAAGTTGATGGAAGTAGACAGAGATTAAATCAAATTCTTTCAAAACTATCAAATGACGAATTGTATGTCAACAAGTACATTGGTAAAAAAAGAAGAGGCGTTTATTTCATCACTTTAGAGGGCAACAAACGAAAGGAATGGATCGTGAAGAAAAAGAACAATGATCCGTGATATCTGGTTCCGGAAATAAGATAAATAATCCGAACCATTTCAGTCGAATACTACACCTGAGTGATAACAATAGGAATTGCCATTCACTGGACATAGACATCTGCCTTTGCTTTGGCTTGTGGAGGCGCGTAAGGTGCGACTCTGTAAGCCATACCTCGGCGTTCCATGACGTCTTTCAGAGAAGCGAACAGGTGCTCTTTACCAATCTTGGTTTTCTCTTCCATAAGGGCGAGAATGAGGCTGTCTTGAACAACTGCTCGAATCCAAGCGCCTGTCAAACCATCAGTTGCCTTGGCCAGCTTTTCCTTCACCTCAAGGGTTACATTTCGGGAAATGTCAAGCTTCTGCAAGAGGTGGTGGAAGATATGGAAGCGCTGCTCTTTTCCTGGCAGTCCAACCTCAACGATGCGGTCAAAGCGGCCTGGGCGGTCGGCAATTGCAGGGTCGATTTTGTTGGAGTGATTGGTTGTTGCAAGAGTAATGACACCGTGATTAGGAACAATACCGTCCATGGATTGTAAAAATTCTCCCAAAAGAGGGTGGTCAGACGCACGTCGGTCAAGGGCCCCTGCAGTATCGATGTCTTCGATGATAAGCAAGGTCGGAGAGAGTTTACGAGCCATTTGAAAACATGACTTGATGTCGTTGCGGCCAGTAATCATTTCAGCAGAAATAAGGATGCAAGTGATGTCTGAATGGGCTGCAAGCCACTTTGCAATCATGGTCTTACCTGTGCCAGGAGGGCCTGCTAATATGAGGCCTCGTGAATTAGGAACGCCGCTTTCTCGAAGTTTTGGCATGGCTTTCTGGAAACCAATGATGTCCTTCCACAGGGCTTCCTTGACGTTTTCATCCCAAGCAATGAGTTCATCTATACTCTTATCGCGTGCAATGAAATTGTATCGTAAATCAAAAAACTCACCCTTGAGAATGCCGCATTGATAAAAGTCGGATTCAACTTGAGCGATGAGGTCGTCTGCGTCTTTGCCGTTGACAAGAACGGTTCTCTCTGATGGCGTATATACGGATAAACGATGGTCTCCATCATGGTCGACGGTTGAAACGGTGATGAATTGGTGCTCGGAATTGGTCTTTGATTGATAGAATCGAGTTCCTATGGCAAGATAGCGTAGACGGTTTTCTTCTTGTACTTCGATGGTCTCATACATTGGTGCACGAATCTTGCCTTGGTCAATCATGAACTCTTCGGTAACTTGGTATTCCTCTTTGAGATACTTGTCGAAATGCAGCTTCATGAAGATACCGAGTTTACCGCTCCAATATCGAGAATCACGCTTATGTTTCGAACCAATGAAACTGTTCATCAATTGCTCTGCCAAGGGGACTTGAGGGCCTTTCTTGTGTGTGGCTGCAACTGCTTTTTTGACATCGTCAAATTGCTTCATGTCAAATGAGACGGCGCCCATTGGTGTTTGAACATGCATAATTGTTGAATCAGAATGCTCGGCATCTGGTCTTTTTTGGAGTTGTTCCCCATAGTGTTCGTTCATCGTATATTCTTCCTCATCTGCAAAATCGTCACTCATCGTAATTCCTCAAAAGAGCAGGTCCGACCGCAGATGTGGGAGTCACATACAGGGGGTTTTTTCCGCTCCACTCTTTCACACATCAACAGTATTTAAGGCGCGAAGAACTCAAACGACAGGTGCATTTGGATAGGTGTGAGGGGAATCTATGGCTGGTCCGTCGAAAGTAGAATTTCCTGGCCAAAAAAAGCAGCGATTCCGTATGCGAGGGACCAAGCATGCAAATGAAGCGACTGCCAATAAACTCAAGCGTGAATTAGCAAAATTGTTGGATAACCCGAGAGCTCACCTTCCAACCATGACCTGGAAAGGAAAACTTCGATGGGGCAGAACTGATCCTGTTACGAAGACAATGAAAGCACTTGAAACAGTTATTCGCAAGAAACACGACTTGGCTTGGCTCAGCAAGCGAATGATGGCCAAACGTGGCGACCCCGTTGCTAAGGCGTTTGCAGGTTCCCTTCATGCCGCTCATGATGATGACATAACGGTTGTTGGAAAATTTACTTCAGGTTCGTTTGGTTCAGCCTCTTTCATTCGCAGAGGTGAGGGAAAGCAAGGCTATTTGGCAGGATTGCAGAATTATTCTAACCTAACTTTGCGTATGTTACCTTGGGAGGATCACGCGAAGCGAGGAATGTATTTCTTCACTTGGAAAGGCGGGTTTGTATGCACTGGACCGAAACCATCGCCTCCAGATGAGTGGCTCGATGATGTCTTGCAGCGCTCGCGATTCTCATTCACCAAATACGATGATTTGTCCGTTCCTGTATGGACAACAGAAGGCATCGATGCTCAATCGGTTCTCGACTTCCATCCAAGTGGGGAGGGTTATATTCGGTTTTCATTCAAGCACGGGCCAGTCCTGGCAATAGGGTTTGATGTTCTTTCAAAAACTGAAAAAAAGGAGTCTTCTTTCATCCACCATTTGGCTCTCTCAATGCTCCCACCTTTCCTGCCGTCAATACTTGAAATCGATGCAAATTGGACACCGAAAGGGTGGGCTAAGGATGCACCTTTACCGGATTCAGCGACCGAAGGAAAGGAAAAAATCCTCGATGCATGGCAGGGCTTGACCATGAATGAAGGTGTCATTGCCTTAGCAATTCGACGTGCGGTGTTGGATTCAATCGACAGTGGATTAGTCGTTGGAGAATCATGGATAACTGGAATGGATTTCGACGCGATTGAAGAAGCGCTGCAATCTCACCCTGGCTCAAATGATGAACGACACCTCGCTGCACACATGCTTTATGCTTCGATGAAAAAAGGTCCTGTCGATGGAGAGGGTATGCGCATTACGGCAAAAGGTGATGTTTCGGAAAGAAAGGCAGCAGCACTCGAAGTTATGGAAGGAACCAGTTGTGGGAATGTTCTTGGTGCAATGTGGGAAGAATGGGGCTTAGAAGGTCTTGCTGGACTTGGAATCACCGGGGATGAAGCGGAAGAAATCTGGAAAAAACAGTTGAAGAAACCTCAGCCGTTTGGAAATTTCCTCAAGAGTTTAGATTCCGCAAGAGAAACCGCTCAGAAAATCTCTCGTTTCCCAACGCGCAATGATGCTTTGACTGGAGCAACGGGTTCTGTTCATGACTTGATTTTAATGGGGTTATTGGAGGGAGACGGAAAAGCTGAGCGTGTCGCAACGCAGCGTCATGACTCAATTGATTCCGCTGCCGCTGCGTGGGCTTGGTTACTTGCTGCTGGACGCTCTACAGGACAAGAGTGGCATTTTGAAATCAATGCGAGGGATCGCGGGGGCGCTTGGCTGGCTGCAACCAAAGAACTGCTTGAAGCTGGAAAACACCTCTACAATTGTGCAAGTGAACACGTCGATGAAGCGACTGATGTGTGGATGGAAGCATTCAGCGCACTCAAGACTGCGACGGGTGAAGCAAATTAATTTCAAAGATTGGCAAAGCCTCTTTCAAGGTCAGCCCACAAGTCTTCAATGTCTTCAATTCCAATACTCATTCGAACAAATCCCGGAACAAGGCCTGCTGCGTGACGAACATCTTCGGGAATCATTTGATGACTGGAATTGAATGGACATTCGACCAATGATTCAACACCGCCAAGACTTGTTGCTTCGTAAATCATCTTGAGGCCACGCATAAATTTCAATGCTGCAGCATCGCCACCTTTGACAACAAATGCAATCATTCCGGTTCCCTTCGGCATTACGCGTTGAGCGACTTCATAATCATCATGCGACGTGAGTGAAGGATGGTTGACTTTCTCAATCATCGGGTGGCCTTCAAGACGCTTTGCGAGTTCAGCCGCATTCTCACAGATTGTCGGCATGCGAACGTGAAGGGTGCGCATCCCTCTCTCGAGAAGGAAGCAGGTATGGGGATCGGGGCTACCGCCAAAGACCGCTTTTCTACCAAATACTTCAGCGATGAGTTCCTTGGAACCAACAACTCCGCCGCCAATAATGTCAGAGTGGCCGCCAAGATACTTTGTTGTTGAGTGTATAACAAGGTCGACCCCCATGGACAAGGGTTGGCATGCCCACGGAGATGCAAATGTATTATCGATAATACAGAGAAGATTATGCTTCTTCGCAATAGCAACCATTGCCGGAATGTCACAAACCTTGAGCACGGGATTGGTAAGTGTTTCAATGTAGAGAATCTTCGTATTCGGCTGGATTGCTGCTTCGTAGGATGCGGGGTCGCGCATGTCTGCCATGGTCGTTTCAACGCCAAAACGTGGGAGTTCTTCGGTAAGTAAAGCATAGGTCCCGCCGTAAACATCCGGCGAGGCCACGATGTGATCTCCGGCTGAAACAAATGCCATCAGTGTTGTAGAAATTGCCGCCATTCCTGATGAGAAGGTTTCAGCGTCTTCGCCGCCTTCCATCGCAGTTAATTTTTCAGCGACTGCTGCAGAATTGACTGAAGAAATTCGAGCATAAAGAAGTGTATGCTGAGCACCAGCTGCCCAACCAGCGTATCGCTCGTCGGTGAGCTTGTACGTTGAGGATTGGAAAATTGGCGTATTGACTGCATCGCCAATGTGGTTGGTTCCGCTGTGTACTGCTTTACTTCCAAACCCATTCAAATCAAGATTTTTTTCCTCCGCCATACAATCCCTCAGTTATGTCGAGTCGCCGGCCGTCATTAACTCTTCACTTTCTGCACTTGAGAAAATTTCAACCACAATGTTACCAAAAAAGAGCGACCCGCCGCCAAGAAGAATCCAAAAACTCCACTCATCAAGGCCAAGTCCAAGACCGTACATTGTCGCCCAAACGGGTTCAAGGGCGTAAATAATAGCGGCTTGAATCGGGTGCAAATACCTCTGATAGAGGTTCAGAAGAAGAAGACAAAACAAGGAGCCGCCCAATCCAAGACAGAGCACTTGCAAGAAAACACCGTCTTTGAACACCATATCCCATGGAGCTTGTGTCCGACCTCCTCCAATGGCCAAAAGAAGGAAGATTGAGCCTATGGTTATAACCAAAAACGAGGTTTGTGTCACTCCAATTGGTTCGATTTGTTGAGTAATTTTCTGGGTGTAGATTATATGTAAGGCGAAGAATACTGCACAGATTACGGTGAGGATTTCTCCAATGCCCCATGTGAGGTGAGGAGGCCCTTGGATGAAACCCGCCCCGAATGTCGCAAGAAAGACACCGAGAATCAGTGTTTGAGATGGACGAGTTTTTGTAAAAATCACGGTGATGAGAGCTGTAAAAACCACATACAACGATGTGAGAAATGCCGATACTGATGGACTGATATCCTCTAATCCTATCATTTGCGTGACAAACCCGACCAGCATTATACTTCCAAGAATCAATCCCCCCCGCCATTGTTCAGCATCCATAAGTGCAGCGCGTGCTTTCGGAAAGAACAACAGCATTGCCAGGGCTGCCACTGCGAATCGAGCAGCAACCAAGACGGCAACGACTTCGAATCGCCCGTATTCTACGATCTCTGTATCAAGAGCGTTGAGTGCCTGCTTCATCCAAATGAAGGTGGCGCCCCATACTGCTGTAACAACAAGTAAAGCGAGCAGCGCTTTCTTTCTCTGCTCTGGCGTCGCAGGGCCTGCTTCTAACCCCACACCAAGCTGAGATGCGGTCTCGCCCATACCTCGTGGCCGGAGTGGCGCCGAATGAGCATAACGGTTCAGACTGATGATTTACAACCGCATGAACGCTAAGACTCAAGAAGTGACTCGGATGTGTTCCTTGCATGACGAGTGAGGCGGAGGCTACTGTTCGGTCATGGGAACAACCCATAGAAACCGGTGAAGTCCCAGAAAGTGGTGCTGAATTTGATGCCATAGTGGTAGGCGGAGGCCCTGGTGGGTCATCTGCTGCAGGCTACCTTGCAAAAGCCGGGGCTCGGGTTTTATTGATTGAAAAAGAAGTGTGGCCGCGCGACAAGATTTGCGGCGATGCTGTTGGCGGCAAATCCCTTTCTCATGTCGAAGGTCTTGGTGTGAAAGAAGATTTAGAGGCGACACCCCATTTTAGAGTGACAGGGATTGTGTTTTCCTCACCAAAAGGCAATTCTGTACGAGTCCCGCTACCCGAAGAGGATGTGGAGCGGCTTGAGGCGGGATATGCGTTACCTCGCGCCCAATTCGATTCCTTACTGTTCAATCGTTGCCAATCCTTAGTACGCGATGCGGGGGGTTCTGTTATCCAGGGAGGCGAAGTCCGTCGAGTACTCTTTGATGACGGTAACGGAGGAGAAGACCCCGGCGAGGGAAGTGGAGATGCTCGGCATGCTGCTGGCATTGTCGTTCGAATCGGTGGACGAAAGGGTGAAGAGCGCACGTTCTACACACGTGAACTGGTTGGGGCTGCGGGCTATCGATGTCCTGTTGCATACTCCGTTGTCGAATCAACATATGGTGAAGAGATGGTCGATCGAGACCACTACTGTGGCGGATATCGCGAATACTGGCGCAATGTCAAGGGTTGTGGCGAGAATATCGGCGATATTGAAATTCACTTTGTCGATACCGTCATTCCTGGTTACTTCTGGCTCTTCCCTGTCTCTGAGAATGTCGTGAATGTAGGCATCGGAATGGTCGTCGGGCTTTTGAACAAACAAAAAAAGAAACTGAAAGCACTCCAAGCGGATGTCATCGCAAATCACCCCATGTTCAAGGAGCGGTTTGCTGATGCAGAAATGATTCCGAAATCAGCGCGCGGATGGCAACTACCGTTTGGTTCTCCGCGCAAGAAAAACTCTCGCCAGCCTCGCCGTTCAAGCATGAACGGTATTCGATTAGTTGGAGATGCAGCATCACTGATCGACCCATTTTCAGGCGAGGGCGTGGGTAATGCGCTGGTTACCGGGGAAATGGCGGCTCGCCACATTATGGAAAAGAAACCTTTCGAAGAATATCAAGACGAGGTCTGGCGCGTCTTAGGTCCCGAACTCATCAATTCCTATCGAATGCAAAAACTCAGTCGAAAATCATGGCTTCTGAATTGGTTTGTTGGCAAGGCCGAGAAGAAGCCTGCACTGCAAGAAATGATGACTGAAATGATTGCAAGTAAAGAGGCTCAAGAGAATCTACATTCACCTTGGTTTATGATGAAAACGCTGTTGTTTTGAGGTGGAAAAATGGACGCTCAACTCGAAGGAATTGATGCTGTTTTTCTCGACCTTGATGGTACAATTTATCTTGGAGGTGAACTCATTGATGGTGCGCTTGAGTTTTTATCAAGATGCGACAGTAAGGGCGTAAAACGTTACTTTCTATCTAATAATTCAAGTCGAAGTGTGAAGCAATACGTCAAAAAATTACGTGCTTTCGGAATACCGGCTGAGGAAGAGGATGTTTTGCTTTCAACCCACGACCTGCTCTCATGGCTCGCTTCCAATTCAGTAACTGAAACATGGTTAATTGGAACGGAAGGGATGCGAGAGATGCTCGAACAAAAGGGTATTGAAACTCGCAGTAAGAATCCGCAATATGTTGTTCTGGGATATGATACGGAAATCAATTATGAAAAGATTTCACAGGGCAGTATTTACCTTCACCAAGGCGTACCCTTGGTGGCAAGCCACCCCGACATGGTTTGTCCATCGCCGGATGGTGGACTTCCTGATGTTGGCGCTTATCTGGCCATGCTAAAAGTAACGACGGGCGTCGAACCTGAACACATTACAGGTAAGCCAAATGCGGGTATGATTTTGCATAAAATCGAAGCTTTAGGACTTGATCCAGCCCGCTGCGCTATGGTTGGAGACCGTTTGTACACCGACTTGGCTATGGCAACGCGCGCAGGCTGCGTTGGCGTCCTCGTTCTTTCCGGAGAAGCGACCATGGATGACGTTGCACAATTGCCTGAAGGTGCTGAACAGCAACCCAGCGTGATAGTGAAAAGCGTCGATGAATTACTTCGGTGATCAATCATGTCGCTCAAAGTACGATGGAATTGGTTGCGTTCCCGGCGATTAAAACATCCACCCGACGATATTCATCGCGCCGGCGACCTTGCAGAAATGAGGCTGTGCAAGTTATCCAGAGCCGCCGGGAGAGACAATGGATGGCACATTTTTGAATCGGTTCGAATACCCGACCCCAAGGGAGGAAGAAGGGAAATTGACATGATCGTTATTGGCGGCAATACGATGCTGGTGGTTGAGCAAAAGCATTGGGCTGGATCATTCACGATAACCGATGAACACCATTTCGTCCAAAACCGAAATAATGGAACTCAACATAACCACGATGGTGTGGCAGATCGCATTGCTCGAAAAGCACGAATTTTGAAAGCATTGCACGAAAAACGGCTATCACTCACGCCAGAACAATCCATCGAAATGCGAGTCATCGTAGCGATGACGCACCAACGGCTGGAATGGCCAGAAATACCTGAAGATTTAGCTGCAGAAATGGTCGATGAGGCAGGATTTATCAAGATTTTAGAAACCACAACTCCCGGTGAGCTCAATGAAGATTTGAAAGAAACTTTGGAAGGGTTCAACACGTGGGACGAAGTACATTTACACGGAGGTTTGATGCTCAAGGGTGATGTGTTTGGCCTCGGATTAGGAGGGAAGTTGCGTTCATGGTTTTCAGAACGTAAGAGCCCCGTTACCGCTGTGGTAGAACACCAACGTTCTCTGCTGTCATTCTTTTCAAACAATCCAAGTGAGGTGACGTTAAACACCGGCGGCAACAATATCGTTGCAAAAATACCCTATGGCCTTTCGCTTGAAATGCATGTCGTCGGCGAAAAAGTACCGCGAAAGGTAGAGTGGGCAAAGATTACCAAAATTGATGTTTCAAAGCCCCCCGCTGATTGGGCAAAGAATGTTTGACGGTAAAATCGTAGAGATGAAGTAATGCAAGAATTAAAGAAACCCCGAGTTCTCGCGCAACCACTGAACAGTGTGAGGGTTTAGGCTAACCTAAAGTAAAGCGCATCGCCTCAATCCCAAGCATGTATCACACAAGAAAAAATGGAGATTTCAAAATGAGTGAAGAAAACAAACTGATTGTGCTTTACGGCACAGAAACTGGCAATTCTGAATTATTGTCGATGGACATCTGCAAAGCAGCAGAAGACGCAGGAATGGAAGCAGAAGCCTTTGGGATGGATGAAATCGAATCCGAAGACATGCTCTCATATTCCCGACTTTTGATTGTCTGCAGCACTTGGGGCGATGGTGAACAACCAGACAACGCCATGGATCTCTTCGAATACGCTGAGGAGCTCGGTGACGGCGACCTTTCCAACATGAGTTTCTCCGTACTCGCCTTAGGCGATACCGCTTTCGACCTATTTTGTGAAGCTGGAAAAGAATGGGACCGCGTTCTTGAAGAAAAGGGCGCAACACGTATCGCAGAGCGTATAGACTGTGATGTCGATTATGAAGACGATGCTGAAGAGTGGATTGAAGAAGTCGTCGAAATCTTGCAAAACCTTTGATTTTCTAAATCGAAAACACGAACAATCGCCCTTCACAACGGGGTAGAAGTTCGCGAAGTTTGATGTGGGTTGGTCCGACGCATACGGTCATGGCTGCTGCGTGGATTGAAGCAATAGGCTTACTCGCTGGAGTCATTGGAATCTTTGCGTGGATTCCTCAAATCATTCAGGTATGGGTTCACAAACGTCATGATGGGATTTCCCTTACGACATTTGCAGTTGTATCCTTTGCTCTGACACTCTGGCTCATATACGGAATTCTTGTCGATTCGTTTGCTATGATTGTTGCAAACATCATGACCTTGTCCGTTATTGGAGCGGTGATCCTCGGCGTTCTACGGGTACGAAAAAGCGAGGGTCAAACAGAAAATACTCACTTGTAGGATGCTTTTGTGGTTGAGATAATCACGGCACCGATTTTGTATGGGTCGCCGTTTGAAGCAGGTCGACGGTCTTCTAAGCGGCCAACCCAGCCGTCTTCAGGGACAGTTACTGGAATGCGGATTGAAGCGCCACGGTCAGAAACCCCATATGAAAATTGGTCAATAGCTTGGGTTTCATGAAGTCCAGTGAGTCGCTCATCATTGTATTCACCATAGACGTCCATGTGCTTCTTAATGTTCTTACCAAATTCCTCACAGATGTTTGTGAACAATTCCTCTCCACCTTCATCACGCATGCGGCCATCGGAAAAATTAGCATGCATTCCTGAACCGTTCCAGTCGCCCTTAATCGGTTTTGGATGGTATTCAATATAACAACCGTAACTTTCTGTCAATCTGTCAAGGAGATAACGGGCAACCCAAAGTTCATCTCCGGCCTTTTTGGCACCCTTTGCAAATATTTGAAATTCCCACTGTCCGCATGCAACCTCTTGGTTGATGCCTTCGAAATTAATTCCTGCATCAAGGCATAAATCGGCATGCTCTTCCACTAAAGAACGACCGTGCGTATTCTTGCCTCCAACAGAGCAGTAGTACATTCCCTGCGGCCCAGGGTAACCCCCCATCGGGAAACCAAGAGGGAGTTGTGTTTCAGTATCCATGATGAAATATTCTTGTTCAAATCCGAACCAGAAGTCATCGTCATCATCTTCAATCGTTGATCGGCCATTACTTGCATGGGGAGTACCATCTGCATTCATGACTTCGCACATGACAAGGAATCCGTTGAATCGTTGAGGATCGGGATAAATCGCAACGGGCTTGAGGAGACAATCCGATGAGTTTCCTTCGGCTTGCTTTGTCGAAGAACCATCAAAATTCCACATAGGGCATTCTTCAAGAGTCCCCTTAAAATTCTTCTTTACAAGAGTCTTACTTCGCATGTTCTGAGTCGGGAAATATCCATCGAGCCAAATGTATTCTAATTTTGCTTTATCCATCATAGGTATCATGTGCATGCTTGAAAAGACGGTATATCAAACATACGCTCATAAATATTGTAAAATAATTTATCATATGATTACTATATCTTGAATATTAGCGGATTTTGTTTAGCATTGAGTGCTTTTTTCGCGTCATATGCTACTCATTTGTATATGGATATGACGTCTTTTTGTGCGATTGAATATGTAGTATAAATCGTTGAAAACTTAAGAAAATTTGATTGCGGACCGGTGAACTCATTGGTGAGCGATACCACGGATTGAATAATGGAAATTCCTACGGGCGGTTTTTTGCGTCAATGGCGTAAATCGTTAGGCCTTACTCAAGCCGCACTCGCCCAACGTTCGGGGCTAACCCAATCTGTTATTGCAAAAGTCGAGACAGAGGTCGTCGACCCTCGAGTCTCGACAATCCGCAAAATTGTCGGTGCTCTCAATCGGATTGAACGCCCGCATCAAGCTCACACCGTAGGAGATATCATGGTCTCAGAAGTTACAGCTCTATTACAAACGGACAGTGTTCAATCAGCCGTTGACAAAATGGTTCTTGGCGGTATAAGTCACCTCCCAGTGCTCAGTAAGAATGGCGCAGTGGTGGGGCTGGTGTCTGAGGCAAGCCTTCTCAAAAGCGACAGTAATGAAATGATCACGGTTGATGAGGTCATGCGGGTGGACTTCTCAATGGTTGATGCTGAGGTTTCAATTGGCGAGGCGCGAAGATTGCTTGGAGAAGAAGAAGTTCTTTTGGTAAGCCGTCGTGGGATTCTCGTTGGCCTTGTCGGAAGGATTGACATGGTAAAAGCACTGAGAGACGCAGCTAAATCTCATTGATTGTTTGCTGCGCTATCACCCTGAGGGGTAATCAAAACATTGCTTCCGTCTCTGTCGATGTGGGGGAGAGAAAGAGTTCCTCCGTTGACGGTGATTGGGCACAAGACGCCGCAAGCCGGAGCGAGGTAATCTTCTCCGTTTTCAGTCATGACTAAACGGATGCCGTGACCTGCCGGCAGGAGAGCGTCTATTGCTTGAAATTCCATCAACATGGTCAATGACTGCCCAGGTAAAACGGTCGTTGGATCACTTCCACCTTGATGATAACGGATGTCCATAGTTGCATGACCGAGTCGGAGATTCGTCTCTGCATCTTGAAGTTCGACAAATATTTGTCCTCCATCCATAGAGGCCTGTACATCAAGATGAAGGGTAGCAAGTCCTGAAATTGAGATGTCGAGTTCGCTACTCAAAGCCTCACATTCAATAATTACTCCACTCACACTACCGCCTGAAACAGATACACCTTGGACACGCGTTCCGGTTTGTACACATGTATCAAGTGGTATTTCGGCGGACTGAATGTCAAGTGGGGGCCAAGTATCTTCTATCCTCCATTGCCCGTCATTGCGCTGAATTTGAGCGTGCAGTTCCGGTTTTTCGCCTATTCCTTTAAGATAATATTCGAACCATTCAAACAAATCCTGCCCCCAGTCCCAGCGAGTCATATTGTGGATTGCCTCGCCGCCATAACCGCTGTCTTGGGCGTTGTGTTTTGTCCACTGGTCTGGGTAATTATGCTCCCATTGACCGAGCATGCCTCGGACATCGAAACCGGCGTCGATGAACATTTGATACCAAGGAAATACCTGATGTGGGTCAACGTTCCAGTCTTGCATTCCCTGTACCCAATATACGCTGCCGTTGTAGTTTGTAATCGCTTTCGAAATATGCTCTCTCTCTTCATAATAATTCGCCATGTATGGGTCTAGCTCGCCCATGCCATAGGTGACTGGTCCAGCAAAGAGTCCCTCAATAATATCGGGACAGATATTATCCAAATCGTCGCCATTGTAATCCACTGTGCTGCCAAAATAATTCATGTGCATCACTTGGCTGCGCGCTTCAGCACTCCCGTTCTTGTAGAGCAAGGGATGAAGGCCTGTTGTTCCAGAAATAGGCACGATCGTTGCGAGGTGTTCGCTTCCATGAACGGCCGCTTCCCACTGGGTGGCGCCTTCATACGATTTACCATAGAGGCCGACTTTACCGTTCGACCAATTCTGCTTCCCAAGCCATTCAACGGCTTGATGAATACCCCATCCTTCTCCTTCCCCTCGATAATCGAAACAACCTGAGGATTCTTCGGTGCCAAACACTGAGACCTGAGCGAATGCGTATCCATGCGGAATATAATTGTCGTAAATGAACTCGCCTCTTCCGGCGCCTACAACATTGGTTGCGCCAGATTCGTCACCGGGCTGGCCGTATGAAAAATAGGGACTTATCACGGCAATAACCGGTACTTTTTCCCCCATCTCGGTGTTTGAAGGCAGCCAATAAGAGAGATGTACGTTGGATGTGGCTGGACCGGTTTCCCATACTTCAGATGTATCGACTTCGAATGTTGCCTCTTGTACTGCGAGCGCCGTATAAGGGCCTGGTTCGAGTACGTAAGAATAGCTGTCAGACCAATTCCACTCCAGAGTATGCCGCTCCCATTCGGTTGGATAGTGACTCGATTCGGCCTGTTCAATCTCTACCGATTCGTTTCCAAAACAGCCCGTAAGAGGGATGAGGAGAATCAGTATCGTCAACAGAACGGCTATTCGCATTGGTTAAGCGACGGTGGGGTTTGACATGAATGTGATGTTTGTTGAAGATACATCAAGAAGGGGGAGTGCTACGGGGCGACATGACTGTTTTAGTGACGGGGGCTGCTGGTTTTATTGGAGCGCATGTTGTCCAACAGTTGTTGCATGCTGGAGAACATGTGCGAGCGACTGTACGTACACTTGCTCATGCACAATTTCTCAATACTTTTGTCAAAGCCAAAGGGGCAACTCTTGAAATCGTAAAAATGGATTTGCTTGAACAGGAGACTGTCGATAATGCTGTACAGGGTTGTCGTGCCGTAATACACTGCGCAGCCGCACTCATGGTGAATATCAAAAACCCACTCCTTGAAGTCGTAAATCCTTCAGTCATCGGTACAAAAAATCTCTGTAACGCTATCGAAAGTGTGGATTGTGTTCGAACAATAATTCACACGTCATCGGTTGCAGCCATTCGTCGAACCCGTCATACAAACGGTCATGTTTTCACATCAGATGATTGGTGCGACGATGCGGGCCCTGAAATCAACCCGTATGGTTTTGCAAAAGCAGAAGCAGAACGTATAATGAGAGCCTTTGTTGAAACATTTGATGAAAAGTCAAAACCGAGGCTTGTTACGATTCACCCTTCCATCGTTTTCGGACCTGTGTTCCACGAGCGGCACACACGTGGTTCAATGGCATATCTGAAACATTATACGGGTCGATTGCCGTTCGTTTTGAATACATATTTGAATTTCGTTGATGTACGTGATGTGGCTAAAGCGCACATTGCAGCGCTTGATTATGGACAAGATGGGGGACGATATATTCTCCACAAAAGCGGAATGTGGATGCACGAGATTGGGAGCCACTTGCGACGGGTTCTACCTGACAAAAAATGGGCAACGTTCCGCTTACCATCGACCATGGCAATCGTACTGGCAGCCTTCCACCCGAAACTCACAGTAAAACAAGTACGATCGGCACTGGGAAGGAGTGTGGGTTATGACATTGGTGCTATGGAGGAAGAACTTGGAATTCGACTGCATGACACCGATGATACACTTGCAGATTCTATTACATCTCTCTTGGAATTAAGCCGCAAGGTATGAGTGGCTCGACCCCTTGGCACAACCATGCAGGCTGACGAAGTATGGGGGCGTCGTTGGACAGAAAACAAACTTCCAATGGCTCGGACATACATGGAAGTTGCAAGCAGAAAAAAGAGCTTGGTTTGCCTTGCTGCTGATCGCTCAACAATGGCTGAATTAAATCAACTGATTGATGATGTTGGAGCACACTTAGCAGCGCTCAAAACACACGTTGACTTGGTAGATGATTGGACTCCTGAAGCATGGAATGCGTTTTGCACGAAAGCCGCAGCAGCAGATTTATTGATTTTTGAAGACCGAAAATTTGCTGATATTGGAGGTATAAGTCGTAAACAGATGGCGGGGATTTATGATATTCGAACATGGGCGGATTTGGTGACTGCACACCTCATTTCCGGACCAGATATTGTCGACGGTCTACAAGCCGGATGGAAAGACGTTGGACGAAGTGGTGGAGTGCTTCTTTTAGCCCAAATGTCAAGCAGGGGAAATCTGCTTGAACCCAAATATACCTCACAAGTTGTTGAACTTGGGAGAACACATCCGGGTGTTTTTGGATTTATTGGAAACGGTTCTCGGCCAAACGAACTGAAGCTTCTCAGGAAAGCGGTTGGAGATGGCAAATTGATTTGGACGCCTGGAGTTAACCTCGCAGTTGGAGATGGAGAAATGGGCCAACGATATGGCGACCCTCATGAAGCAGTGCTTGCAGGTTCAGATTGCATCATCGTCGGATCTGGTATTCACAAAGCAGACGACCCCGCCGTACAAGCAGAAGCGTATGCAAAGGCCTCCTGGAGTGCACTTCATGAACGCAACAAATAGCGTGATAGTATGATTCGAATCATCTTATGGTTTATCGCAATTGGCCTATCAGCAGTTCCATTATGGATCTTATGGCGGGCAGGAAAAAAGTCCGCATCCCTCGACTTT
>CALCOP010000010.1 GCA_937897365.1 uncultured euryarchaeote | reverse complement strand
TATGGCGCACTCGGCCGATCAGAAGACGTTCGTCGCCTGTTAAAACGCCAAAAGGAGGGAGGCGAGTGAGTGATACGATGGAACATGTCAGCCGAGAACGGGTTGAAAAATACCTTGACATCACCCGTCGAGCCCGTGAAAAGGCGACGCCTTTAGTCAAAGAAGGAACTGCACAAGCACAACACTTAGCGATTATGATGCGAATGGCGGATGATTATGCTTCTGATGCAGCACATTTCCTTTCAATTGGAGATCATGTGCGTGCCTTTGGAGCAATAAACTACGCACATGCATGGATTGATGCTGGAGTCAAAATAGGACTTTTGGATGGTCATGGCGACGATGTCCTGTTCACACTTCCTTGAGACTACGACTGAGGCAATTTATCTATAGAGGTTCGACCAACTCAAGTCGCTGATTTTTACTCACTTCAAGTATAGGTAAACCTCGTTCATAGAATCTGCGTTTTAATTCAACATCAACAGTGAGTACTGGTAGGGAATGCTCAACAGCCAGTTCGAAGATTTGATCATCGGGGTGTTCTAAATTGCGGGATAGAGGTTGAATGTGTTGGGATTTTTGTTCCAAAAGCGAAAGCAACAGATTCTTTGACCTCGGTCGTTGATCGTTTAAGCGTTCCAATTCGTCCCGAACGCTGTCCAGTAGGAGCATTTGAGCAGGTCCGTAGACACGTGAAAGTTCAGAATCGATATTCATTCCAGAATCAATGATTGCGACCCATCCACACGCATCAATCAGTATCTGTTGCACTTCACTTCACCTTCAATGGCTCGATGTTCACTGAATTGTTCCGTAGCCAATCAGGCGCCATCTTGAACCAACTCGCCGTGAGAGCGAGACACGCTGACCAGTATCGGCGCAGATAGGGAGTCGAAGGTCAAGAGTAGCCTTGCCTTTTTCGGAATTTTTCGTGACGCCTACAGAGGTTGCAGTTGCCACGTTAATCATCAACATCTCGTTGTTACGAAGTGGATAGATTTTCTCGGGCTCCTCTCCTTCACCTGCTACCATGTTCTCCATGAGTTTGACATCGACTGAAACGGAGTGTCGTACTTCGGGTAAATCCCCTTTTCGAGCAACGACTTGTCCTGAGAGATTGTCTGCGGTTGTGATGGACGGGTCAAGCATTGTGGCCATTCCGCACAAGCCTCCTGAATGCATTGTTTCAAGATCCAATCCCCCACCTTTCATACTGTTCACAGTTGCTTCAATTGGTTCCCATGTAGATTTTGAGCCCTTTTCGATTTTTCTTCCAGGTCCGATGATAATTTCATCACCAACTTTGAAATTTCCTTCGATGATGCTGCCACCGATAACGCCCCCTCGGAGTTTTGTTGGTCGGGTCCCAGGGCGGTTGATGTCAAAAGAACGAGCAACATGCATGATGGATCGCTTATCCTTTGAACGGTCAGGGGTTGGTATTGTTTGTTCAATAGCATCGATGAGAATATCTAAATTCACGTCATGGTGTGCAGAAACAGGTATTACAGGGGCATCTTCTGCAATTGTTCCCTTGAGGAAAGCTTTGATTTCTGCGTGCGACTCCAGCGCACGTTCTTTGGTTACCAAATCAATTTTATTTTGAACGATGACGATGTTTTCGATTCCCGCAATTTCCAGTGCCATAAGATGCTCACGGGTTTGGGGTTGCGGACAGGTTTCATTGGCTGCTACCATAAGCATGGCGCCATCCATTATTGAAGCACCAGTAATCATGATTGCCATCAGCGTTTCGTGACCTGGAGCGTCGACAAATGAAATGACTCTTTCAAGTTCTTTCGGGTCGTCATCTTTTCCTTCTGGGTGGCGCCCAGTAGCGTAATATTTTCCTTTCTTTGTCTTGTAGAATGCAGTGTCTGCATAACCGAGTTTAATCGAGATACCACGCTTTCGCTCTTCAGAATGAGTATCGGTCCAAACTCCAGAAAGAGCTTGTGTAAGTGTCGTTTTACCGTGATCGACGTGGCCGACCAATCCGATGTTGATTTCAGGTTGTGCTGGAAGCTTTCGTGCCATGCTTCCTCACTCCCTTACTACGAAAACCCTCTCGGGATTCACTCCGACGATTCCTCGCTTCCTGCTGCAAGGAGGTCACCGAGGGACTTCTTTCCAGCCTCGATAACCTTGAGATTGATTTGCCGTGTATCTTGGCTGATGGTGTTGCCACGGAAGTAACGTCGCTTTCGCAGACCATCAGGCTTGTAACGGAATCGCTTCTTTTCTCCACCTTTGTTCTTGAACACAAGGCTGTGTCCTTTGAATCCGGTTGAACGGGTGACCAGAATCGCTTGTCGACGTCCACCTTCAAGGTCTCGACGTAGAGGGGTTCCTGTTTTGTCAGAACCACCGGTGATTTCGAGTTTAAATCCAGAGAGCGTTTGTTCACCTTCTCCGACAAATATTCCATCGACGGTATCGCCGATTTTCTTACCCAATAATTGAGCGTGATTGTTTCCACTAATTTTGAGTGAATATGACTTACCACCGTTTTTTGGGTCGGTGTCATTCACTACTGCGACGAATTCTCCTTGTTGTCCAACAGCCATAATATCACTTCTAGAACGACCTTCCGACCATCGTCGTCTATTTAGCCCCACCGTTTGTTCGACAACGAGAAATCAGTCAGTGAAACTTCTTTTTCAGCAACATTTCAAGTCGACTTGCGAGGTCTTTTGGAAGATAATGTGGCATGCTTAGATGCGTTGTTCGACCTCTCCCTCCGGTTATTGTTGCAACTCTTGATGCGATAATTTGGCGCTCTTCGAACTCTTTGAGATATTTCCAAACCGTTGTATGGCTCTTCATTTTCTGTTCATATTCTTCACATACAACAGCATAAAGTTGCTCAACATCTCCGGTTGTCATCGATTCCTGTTTTGACAATCTTCGACACAAGCACAGCAACACCAGCATGGCGTTTGGATTAAGGTCATCAATGTGTTCAAGGTTACTTCCCGCGGTTGTTGGTGAGTTTTCCAGCGGGACGTGAATATCGTCGACCGTGAGTCGACGCTCGCTGTGTTCATCTTGTCGATATTCACAGCGTTCAACTGCTGCGTTAAGCAATTCAATGACTCGTCGGGCATCTCCAGTTGGAGCCGCTTTTTCAGCGAGTAGACGGATAATTTCAGGTGTCCATGTCCCTGGGACGAGTCCATCGATAGCTCGTTGCGTGGCAATGGCTTCAAGCCCCTCGGTTGTGTACGGTTGGATACGAAGGTGATTGGTACTCCCCATTCGAGATATAACGGCCGTTTCAAGCACGTCAAGCACCTGTTCTTGACTGATAAGGAGGAGTGAAAGTGTACCTTTTCCTGTTTGGTCTTCATCGATTCGAAGTAATTGGTAAAGCAAGTCATCGCCTGATCTACGGAGCATATGGTCCACTTCATCCAGAACGACGATGAGGTGAGAAGTCTCCTTTCGCAAAATCCGTCGCAGACTCATCAAGAGTTCCCCCATTGAAAGCCCTCTATCGGGATGTCCAGGGGCCAGTTCATGCAGAATGCGTTGAACAACTCGCATACTTGTTGACGCATTTCGGCAGTTGACGTGGACTGAACGTATGTTGCGTTTGTTGGCTAAGTGGCGCTTAATATCCCGGCAAAAGGTTCGTGCAAGCACTGTTTTACCCGAGCCAACAGGTCCAGTGATGACCACGCGGCCAGATCCTTCGGGTAAATGCAAAGTAGAGAATTTAGCCGCCAACTCGTTTTGCACCTGCTCACGTCCAACCAGTTCCTTCGGGATATAGTCGAAATTAAACACATCTGGATTTGCAAGAACCCAGCCGGCACCAATTCGGTCGAGGTAGTTACTCATAACATCGGAAGGCTTACGCCAACCGTTATTGAACATACGGTTTCATCAAGGTCAAAAAAGCGTCAATTGCTGAGAAACGCACATCGACTCAAGGAATCTCATCAAACTGATATCCAGTTTCCCATTTCTTTTCACCAAGAGCCACTTCCAACTCGAAAGGTGTGATGAGTGGTTTTTGATAGCGAACCGCGTCATCGATAGCAATTCGAGGGCATGCAGTATTGACAAATGCATCGACAGGATAGAAATCAATTAATTCGGGTCCGACGTGTTCTAATGCCAGCAGATAACCTTTCTTACCATGTTTTTCGAGTGTTCTTTTCATTCGCAGTGCGAGGCTACGACGCATCTGTCCCGGTTTCTCTCCAATAAGTATTCCAAAGCGTTTTGCTTCGCCACAGGCCATGATTAATCCAAATCGCTGTCGTAAAATGCGTTCAATACGCTCAAGAGACATTTCTTCAGCATCACCAGTGTAGGGGTCAAGCATTGCCAGCGGCTTTCCAGTGTGAAGTACTAAGCCAATCGGATGGAAATCGCCAGAGCCAAGGAATAAGTAATGGCCTATAGAATCATCATCACCTGAATAGTTGCATCCTAAGACTTGCCCGGGGAACGAAAGTCGAGCACCTCCAACTGGAATCTCGACTTCATATCCGGCTTCTTCCAGACGATCGTGGAACTCAGGCAGGAGGTGCAAATGCTGAATTGAACCTACCAAACCGAGTTTCGTACCGGTCAAGGGGGCAAGACGGCCAACTGCATCCATGAAACGGTCTTGAGCTTCTTCTTCAGAAAGGTCTTCTGCGAGCGGTTGGTTTTCAAATCGTTGAAGAGCCATTGTTCTGTGTTTTTCCAAGTAGGGGAGAATTGGTTTCAATTGAGGGTCTCCATCATAGGTGACGTCGATGAATTGTGTTGGCATTCCAGAATCGATATTCATTTGTGAATGACCCATGTGAGCGACTAACTCAACACCCATCATCTGCATTTTGTCGTGAACTAAGTCACATGCTCCGTAGCATGGGTCTGCAGCCAAAATTACTTTTGCACTGGTTTCAGTTTCAATGGAATCCATCATCTCCAAGGCTTGCATCTTCAAACCTTCAGGGACTTGAAGAGCAATCAAGCGATTATCATTCGCTTGAATCCGTTCCATTAACTCCGAGAGTTGGAAGTCGTGCCGGCCTAAGTCCATGGTAGTCCCTGTCCATGGGGCACACTCCCCCCTCATGAATCCACCCGTTCAAACAATCTATTCTTCGTCGAGTAGAGTGATTTGGGCTCCGTCCATTTCTAAGCGCACAAGAGATTCAATGATGACATCTGGATATTCGGCCTGCAAGTTTGCCAACCCTGGCCCTTTTTCGACCACTGCGATGATATGTGTGACCTCTGCACCGGTTCTTCGAACACCTTCAAGCACTGCTTTGAGAGTCCCGCCTGTCGAGAGGACGTCATCAACAATCACGACTTTTTCACCAGGTTTGATGTCGTTGAGATACATCTCGCCTTTCGAATATCCAGTTTCCTGTCCAATCATAACCTCTCCTTCAAGTCCGTATGATCGTTTTCGAGCAATGATTAACGGAATGCCGACTCGAACACTCAACGGTGCAGTAAGAGGCAAACCCATCGCTTCGATTCCTAAGATGAGGTCAACATTGTCCCAATCTATCGCAGTTTGGCATAAATCGGTTACAGCTTTGAGGACCATTGGGTCAAGTCGAGGAACGCCATCGGTAATCGGGTGAATGAAGTAAGGGTAATCTCCTTTCCAAATTACAGGAGCATTACGCAAACTTTCTCGGAGTCGCTGCATGGCATCTGTCATGACAAAGCGTCGAGGGTGACGGAGTATGACCTTTGCTCAAAGTTCAGCAAGGAATTCGACATACTCGTCAGGGTCGAGGAGGTTCTCAAGGTCCATTTCGTGAGGTTCAATGATGATAATCCATCCATGATCGTAGGCTGAATCGTTCACGAGGTCGGGATTGATTTCAACTTCGCCGTTCACTTCGGCAATCAATCCAGAATATTGTGAAGGGAATGCGACTTTTTCTTGTGCAGTCCAGATTGAGAACATGTCTCGACCTTCATCGATTTCGTATTCTGCTTGAGGAAGAATCACACGTAATACTTCGCCGATTTCAACAGCGAGGTATTCACTAACCCCAATCATTAATCGTTCATCTTTCTCTTGATACCAGAGGTGATCACGAGAATATTTTCTGTTGTGTGCTACGCTGAATTCTACCACTTCTTCGTCCATGGTTCGACTTCCTTAAACCGCCCCAAACACCATTGTATATCAAATTGAGGCAGAATCAACCTCCAAGAAAAAACGACAAACGGATTAAGAGAGTCGGCGTTTTAGCATCCACTGGTCGCCTATGGATTATGCCGAAACCGATGAACAGCAAATGATTCGAGAACTCGTCCGCGATTTCGCTGAGAGTGTCCTGGAACCGACAATTGAACATCGTGACGAAAATCAGATTGCCCCCTCTGCTGAATGGGAACAATTCCTCGAATTTGGTCTTCAAGGCGTTACGATCCCAGAAAAATACGGCGGCTCACCGGTTGATGATATTTCAGAATCTATCATCGTCGAAGAACTCGCTCGTGTCGACCCGTCGTTTGCTGTCATGTATTGTGTTCACGTTGGTCTATGTGCCAAGACAATCGCACTGCATGGTAATGAATCGCAAAAAGAGCAATACTTGACTCGTCTTGCTGCTGGCGAAGTTGGTGCTTATTCACTTTCAGAAGCCGGTGCTGGTACCGATGCAGCAGCAATGATTTGTAAGGCAAAATTATCTGATGACGGTAAGCATTACATTCTCAACGGAGAGAAAATGTGGGTCACTAACGGCGTGCAGGCAAAAATATTGGTCTTGTTTGCAAAAGATGTCGACCATCCAGATTATGGCGTCAAGAAGCACGGTGGTTCAACCGCTTTTATCGTTGATTCGTCTTTCGAAGGTTTTTCAGTCGGCAAGAAAGAGAACAAACTCGGTATTCGCTCATCGGATACCTGCACTCTTATCCTCGACAATTGTAAAGTACCCGTCGAGAACGTTCTCAAAGGCGTTGGTAAGGGATTCCCAATTGCCATGAATGCGCTCGATAACAGTCGCATTGGAATTGCTGCACAAGCACTGGGGATTGCTCAAGGCGCTTTCGAGGCAGCGCTCAAATACGCACATGAACGTGAAGCATTCGGCCAAGTTATCGCACGGCATCAAATGATTACAGCATACCTTGCAGACATGGCGACTCGTATTGAGGCAGCTCGATTACTTGTTTACAAAGCCTCATGGGTGAAGCAGCAACATTACGAGCACGATGGTCCTCGACATTCAAAAGAAGCGAGTATGGCAAAGTTGTACGCTGGAGATACCGCTATGTGGGTTTCAGAACGCGCCATCCAAGTTTTAGGTGGCTACGGATATACGAAGGAGTTCCCAGTCGAGCGATTCTTCCGAGATGCAAAGATTACTCAAATCTATGAAGGTACCCAAGAAGTTCAGCGAATCGTCATCGCTCGTGCACTCAAGTGATTTAGTTAATGACGGGGTTTCGTCCTTCCAAGGTTGCCTGTCGAAGACCGCTTGACCATCTGATGATTTTGGCTTGGCAGGTGATCATTTGACCCTTCTTGAGCGACTCTACAAATTCATTCTCATCCGACACCAGTCGAATTTCAGCAGTGTAGGGTCCGCCGTCAATTTCTCCTTGAATCGTTGAGCCACCGCGATATTCCCCTGAGGCTAACAATGTCCTGCTGCTTTCCTCAAATTTCAAGACAACGGAACGCTCTTCACATCGGTCAATGATGTCTTGTGATTCACTGGAAAGGCGTGATTTCTCAAGTTCGTAGATCATTTGCTCAGTGTATTCATTAATATCAGGAATGAATTCTTCATCTTCACCACTAAAGCTGTCATGATTGAGGGTGAATCCCGACAGTTGGGAATGTATCGTCGCCTCCTTAACCGGTTTACTCACTGCACCATGTAAGGGGTAATCACGTTCATCTGAAAGGTAGTATTTCTCTGCAACAGTCGGACTGGTTAGAACAGTTTTTCCACCTTCATTTGTGAGGTTCCAAAACCGTAGTCCATCTTTGTAATATGGGCAATCATCTGACAAGTGGAACACATTTCCCGTCAATGTCAGTGACCAATCAGCGTTCGCTCGATTTTTCCAAGTGAAATTGCCAGGGCTATTTTCGGTAATGTGAACATAGTGCCAATCGTTTTTAGGTTCGATATCACTGACATAAAATCCGGCAATCTGTCCTTCGAAAAGGGGAATGAACGGTTCAAGATTGTTCGGCTCGACTGAGAGAATTTGGTCTTGATTTTCAACGCAAATCGTCATCATTCCATCACTGGTGAGTTCTCCAACCCACCAATTCCAGCCTTCGATGTATACGGTAAACCTTGAATCGGAGACCCAGTTGCCTTGGCCCAATCGATTTCCGCCAACGAGGAAAGTTCCATCAAGTTGAATCTCTTTTGCGTTTCCGTCACTGAATTTGATAACTCTGTTTGGACCCGTGTGTGTCGGTAGTGAAAGGGCAGTTGACTTCTCAATCGCTTTTTTATCGGATTCAATTTCTATTTCCAAATCTTCAAATTCGTCTGCGGGTGGAGTATGATTGACTTCAAACCCAATGGATTCAAGGAAATCAAACCATTCTTTGATGGTAACTTGACCACTTTTATCAGCATCAAGGAATTTAGTAACATTGTCCATCACCCATGAAGGTGGGTCAACGTTTGCGAGTGTACGAACCAATGTTGTCGCTTCTTCAGTTGTGATTATACCGTCGGCATCACTGTCAAGCATTTCAGTGAGTTGAGCAGCAGTAAAGCCGCTTTTTTGTAACCATTCACCAAACCGTTCGGCCATTTGAGCCGCCATTGGGTCGTTTTGAATTACAGAGTTGGCACTGGAACGGGCAGATTCCACTCGCTCGCGAATCTCATTCTTCGCAGCATCCGCAGCTCTCTTGCCAATTTTATCCTTGACCGAGACTGCCCAATTTTGGACAGATTCTTGTTCACTTAATATCTGAATAACCGTTTCACGAGGGATGTGTTCAGGGGGGGCATCACCGGTAAATCGAAGAGCAACCTCTGCTAATTCTTTATTGTCGAGAACAGCGAGATTAATTCCTTTCTCCATCATTTTTTCTTCAATCTTTTTGAACGCCATATCACGTACGCCGTTTCCTTGCATGTACATAGGACAACGACGCTCTTCATCAACTTGATGCCGACAATTCAATCAGGAAATTGCAGTTTTGGCCAGTCTAAATGGTTCTCCTCAGTCCAATGAAGCGAGCAAAGAACGGATTCAACCTCATTGGCATCCGCAAGGTCCCGTTCAATTTGTAATCGATGTAGCCACGCCTTTAATCGACCGAGTGCTCTGCCTTTAGCAAGACCAGTTCTCTGCATAATCCAATGTCCATCAACAAGAGACTGATTCCCATTTTTCAATGGTGCTAATTCGTCAAGCGATTCAAGCAAAGCATAGACATCATCTGCAGATTCTTTACCAGAACCCATTGAGGGTCGAATCGTGTGATTCCGCAACACTATTTCCAGTTTCAAATGCTGTTCAGCATGTTGTTCAAGAACTGCTCGAAAGACCCTCATGCTAGCGAGAGATGCTTTTGGAAGAGATCCAAACCGTCCGTGAAGGTCGAGAATATACGTGCGTTCTTTCTTTGACATTTTTAATGCTTGAAGCGATTCTTCAACCTCTATAGAAAAACATTCTGCAAGTAATAAAGCCAAACGTGTGAGTCCATCAAAATCATGTACATAAGGGTGTGAAAGAGCAGCAATACGGAGGTGTTGTGAACGCCATTCACCAGGCATAAAACAATCCAGAACACCATCATGCGCCATTTTTTCGACCACAGGTGCAACGTTCCTACCGTTAAGGATCTTAAGCCACTCCATCCAAATTCGTTCATGAGTTACGGCTTTGAGCATGTGCGCATTTTGGCGCAGTGCTTCACTTAATTCAAAATCGAATTGCCAAACTCCCGCTGACCCCCGGTCGAGAAAACGGTATGCACGTAGGATTCGCAAACCATCTTCAGCAATTCTTCGATACGCCTGACCTACCGCTCGAAGCATTCCCCTTTCGATGTCCTGTAATCCATGATGTGGGTCGTGCATGACTTTTCGTCCAATGTCAATGGCCATTGCATTGATGGTGAAATCTCGCCTTTCAAGGTCTTCGGACAGTGAAACGCCCCAATGAACCTGTTCAGGGCGTCGCCCGTCCTCGTAATCACTTTCCGTTCGTAGAGTAGTGGCTTCATAGAACTGGTTTCCACCTCGCAAACTTACAGTTCCATACTCGATTCCAGTTGGAATTGAATCCGGAAAAATCTCCATCATGTGTTGAGGTTCAAGTGAGACGGCGAAATCAATGTCGTGGACCTTGAGACCCAGGCACGCATCGCGAACAGCCCCGCCAACAATCCATATCCCACCGCCGTAGTCTGCAATCTTCGATGCGATATCGAGAACGGGTGATGGCAAGTTCTCGAGCCAATCAAGAACGTTTGAGGGGCATTCAATTGCCGGTATGTCTGCTTGCAAAGCAGGTTTCGGCCAACCTTCACTCGTCATGGAAACCCTCCTTTGGTTTGAACGGTGTCACAGGGCAGACAAAGCATTATCGCAGAATAGCAATTGGAAAGACTCAATGTGGGATGAAGAGGATGTACATTTGGTGCCCTATGGATGGCTCAAACCACATGAAGAGATTAAACCTCGCAACCGCGACAAACTTCTTGAGATGACGAAACGGTGGGGTGGCTTCACCAAGCCGCTGATTGTCGATAAGAGTACAGGCGCCATACTTGATGGGCATCATCGCTATTCGATAGCTGGAGAATTAAATCTAGCCCGCATACCTGCAATTTGTGTCGATTATCTTGAAGATGACCGTATCGAAGTGGATGTATGGCCTGCTTCAGAAATCAAATCGATAACCAAGCAAGAAGTCATTGACATGTGTCTTTCTGGAAATGTCTATCCTCCAAAGACCAGCCGTCACACCATAGCAGATCACCTGCCTCCGATTCACGTTTCTCTCGAGATACTCTCTCAACATGAAAAGACTCATTGATTTTGGCGAGTAGCGATATATGCTCTCCAACGGGCGTTTCCTTTCCCTTCGAGTTTGACGCCATGCTGAGGTGCAGACGTCAGTTTCACAGTGTGTTCATGCAACATGCCTTCATGCGAAATCATCAGCTTGACATCAACTCCAGCTTTACCTTTGAGCGAAGTTTTCAGAAGATTCATCGACGAGGTACGCACTCCGTTGATTGCAACAATTTCGTCATTTGGCATAACACAATGTCGAATTGGAGAGCCTGTGAGGTGTGAAGTAACGGTTACCTTGCCGCCTTTTGCGGAAAGATTCACTCCGAGCCATCCATGTTTTTCTTCGCCTTTTTTAAGTGGGTTTTCTGCAACCAGTTTTAATCCGAAAAAGGCCATAGTTGCTTCCATATCAGGGGCCTTCCTGTCGTGCATCAAAGCGTCAAGCATCGAACCTAATTGCCGCCCACCTTTCATCGATGTGAGTGTTCGTCGAATGTCTTTGTATGTTACACCCAATCGCTCTACTCCTTCGTATTCCAGAGCATATTTGCGGCATAATTCGGCAGCCAGATCACACACTCCAACTTCACCTTTTGAGCGGCGTCGTAGTTCAGAATCCAGTTGCATGAGGGCTAATTCTCCTTCAAGATAGTATGAAATTTGAGTTTCTCTTGAAAACGAATGGCCGCGATATAAGTGAATCCAAGCATCATGGCTTGATTCAGCCAACGATTCGGATTCCATTCCATGTCGTGCAGTATGTCGCTTCATTTTACGTGTGAAATCCTTGCGCCAATCTTCTTCAGACCATGCCCCTGAACGGACACACAACATGTCTCCCAGCCATGAGGTTCCACCTTCAAACCACCATAACAAATCGGAGTGCCCTTCGCGTTGAAGGTCGTAATCGAGAAAGTTTCGAGGCCGTAATCGCTTTACATTCCATTGGTGGAGATATTCATGGCTATACAAACTCACGAGGTCTCTGTATTCGTCTTCATGCCCCGGAATGAGGCACTGGCGGGGAAGCATCGACGTTTGAGAATTGAGATGTTCCAGTCCGCCTCTCATGTTTTCAGTGAGATGGATGACGGTGACGTAATTATCCCAAGGAGGGATACCAAATAGGGCATGATGTTCCTTAACGACTTTATCCATATCTTCTTTGAAACGTTCAAGCATACCAGCGTCGATTTCATGACCACCACTGTCCCATAATTTGAGGTGATGGGTTCGCCCATCAACAATCCAAGAATCCATTGGATTGGGGTTACACTCGATAATGGCGTCAAGAAATTCGTCACGGTTGGGAGAGGTGAAGCAATGGGTAGTGCCCTGATTTGAGGTAAGTTCACCCTCGCCAGAACGGTTTCCTGTTGAAGTGTATTGAGTTGCTGCAGTCCAGTCTTTGGGCGAATGCAGTTCGACGATGTGTTCCATGTTCATTCTCGCTGAATCTATGCCTTCGGTCGGCATAAACCACGTAAATGGAGGCATCATATGCAAATGGGTAGTATCCAAGTGGTTGGCTCGAACAGAAAGATTGACTGCGAGAAGTTTGTATGTGAGCATCACGCTTGTAGAGGTGGGTAAGAGTTTGATACGCATAGCATCAACCTCTTTTCGTTGCGAAGAGAGTGTGTTTCCTGCTTGATCGGTAGCAACAAAATCAGTCATGTGTTGAATGGGTTCTCGCAAGAAATAGGAGCCGGGGACCCATCTTGGGAAGTGCATTGTGAGGTTTGAAGAGGTAAAAGGACCCTTGATTTCAATACCTACCAAAAGCCTTCGTGATTCACCTTCTGTGGCATCGATAAGAAAGCGGACTCCAGAGGATTGGCGGCTCATAGACCGAGTTCAGTGGAGGCAGTAGAAAGGTTCTCTGCTGAAATGCGGAGTAATTCTTCATTACATTCGGCGAGGAAACGACGGTTTTCTTCGGCAATTTCTACTTCTCCACACCGACCAATAAGCCGTTCAATAAAGCGAGCACGTTCAATCACACTGACGGACTCATCGGCAATTATTTTCCATCGCAATGCATCGATTTCTTTACTTTTCTTTCCTTGCATCCACCGTCCTACGACAACGTAGGTTTCGTGTTTGATGAGTAATTGAACAGCGTCATCTTCCAGTGAATCACATTGCGAACGTAGCTCCTTCACGAGTGCTTTGAGTGTTTGACCGCTGGCTTTCTCGGCGATATTGATTAACACATCTCCAGCGTTTTCAACTGCAGAAGTCAGCATCGGTGTTGAGTTGAGTCCACGCATAAGCAGTTCCTTCATCGTGTCTTCTGACAGTGACTCTCCATTGTCAACAACCGCCTGTAATGCGGCTTCACATACACTTTGATTTTCATCATGGAGAGCGGCAGCCCTGTGTTCGGTCGTAGCACCTTTACTCAAGACCGCAAATCGTCGAATCGCGCTGTCGGTGTGTGTCTGAAACGCCTCTGAATATTTCGCTGCTTCTTTTCCTTTGAGTAATGCTTCTGCTGCTTTACGCACACACGTGAGGTCTTCATCTTCAATCAGTAAGAGGGCAATTTCAGTCGTATCCTCGGAAAAGTCACCAAGTAAATTTGCCGCGCATCGTCGTGAATCAAGCCAAGAATGGGTGGCTAATATTCGCAAGGATTCTACGCCTTGCTTTGGAGCCCATTTTCGATGGGCTTCCAGTGCTTTCGAGCGGAACCAAGTATCCCTGTCGTTGAGGAGAGGAACAAATCCTTCCAAAGCACGAGGTATATCGGTATCAAATAAGACACGTATGGCACGTCTTCGCTGACGCACGTCTTTGTGCTTCAAGCGGGCGATTTCGCTGTCCAAACCTCCCCGTGCCATGATGCACCGTAGGGTCGGTGCCTCATAGGGGTGTGCCTCCCTCTTCTTCAAAAGAGGAAATTTCAGCAACGGGCTGTCTTGGATTCCCAAGGACGTCGTATATGCCCCATCATGTCAGGACAACAGCACACCGCACACCAACGCTCCATTCTCGAGGAAAATAGCCGTGTGCGCTAAACCTTAAACTCGTCAAAATGTTGGTCTTCATCATCATCATCTTGATCCCAATCTTCTGCACCAGGTTGGGCGAGGCTTGGGCGCAGCATCAGTTGTACGACTGGCCAAAGACGTAGGAAGGAAGGAGCTGCTTCCCACATCAACTGGAACATAGGGTGGTCACCCATCGAGATGCCACCTTCGCCGGGGGGTGGTAGGTCGGCAGGTAATTGACGAAGTTCGGCAATCAAGTCTTGTAAAGCGATTCGCTCATCTTCATCGGCCATTTCGAGTTCCTCACATGTTTCAAGAGTCAATTCCAACAAATCTGCCAATTCGTAAGGATTCATCGGTCCGCTTTCAGAATCTTTGACATCGATAGGACCAAATGAGACCGGTCCTAAATCTGTAGAAAACATTTCATCGCCTTGACGCTCGACTTTCATCAAGCGTTGGCCTGCGGTATTGCCAAGTGGAGCAAGAGCAAACCCACCATCTACGATTCGTGATGAAAGCCATTTGGGTAATTCACGAACTTGTCCGGTGATTAACACTCTGTTCAGTTCACCGGGGAATGCTACAGGTGCAACTTCAACCGCTTCTAAGACTCGAGACTCGACGGTTGGCCAGTGTGTAAGGCGGGATTGAACATGTTCAATTGCAAATTGAGACGGGTCAAGTAAACGGACTCGTCCTTTCTCGCCGACAATCAAGGCTATCAAGGCAGCAACATAGCCACCCTTAGCACCTAAAACAACGACTTCTTGACCTTCGCCAAGTTCAAGATGGTACAACAAAGTAGCGATCATATGTGGCGCTGAAATTGTCTTGATACCTCCTTCGTCGGTTTCGATAAACGGAATTGGGCGATCCGCAAAGAAGGGTTCCACATCGTAATCAGTAAAGTCGGAAACATCGACATGGAGCATAGCCTTTTTGACATGAGGAGGCACCTTAATTCCGCCGTTTTCAAGACGTCGTAGCAGGTCAGACATGCCCGTCATGATGCACACAAAAACGCCGCCTCATGTAAAGGATGGGTCTGAATTGGTTTTTTTTTCGCTTTTGTCGGGCGGGGAGAAGTGTGAAATCATCATTCGAGTTCTTTCAAACTTTGCTCAAGTGGGTCCTTAGAGGGTTTTTCTTCGTAAAGTAGTGAAGCCGAGGATTCCTTTTCCATATTATTTTGGATTTGTTCCATCATGTATCGGAAGTCTTCATCAGAGGCATATCCTGAGTCCAGAGCATCTGCTTCCATTGTGGTCATAAGTTCCCGAATAACTTCAGGTGATTTTCGAACTTCGTTGAGGGACGAGAACATGTCGTCCATCAATGTTGTTTCAATTCGAGCAAGTTGTTCAGAAATTGTTGCGCGAGCAAGGCCTAACTCTTCTGCCAATTCAGATACTCGTATGCGTTTTGGCGTTTCATAAAATCCACGTTCATGTGCGTATTTAGCCAAATTGACTTGCTTGGTTGATAATACTGTAATCTCGTCCATTGTAGCGTAATGGACTGGTCGGGCGCTGATTCGATCGGGCTTAGCAATCATTCTTGCCATAACTGAAATGAGACTTAATTTCAAACCGGGTCCCTGAACGGTGTAGGTTAACCCTTCGCCATTGAGGAAGCACTTACCTGAAACAGCACTCGTGCCGTTTGTGCGAGCATTAAGATTGACCAGTGCATGGTTGACACGTATCAACAATAAATATGATTGATCTGTTTTCTCCGGTTCGCTAAGTATCTCTAAAATTTGGAACAACGGTAAATCTTTACAATCCTCAGGGCCTTTGCCAGATTTGAACCTGACCTTGAGCACGCAACGAACATCTTTAGGGACGCGTTTGACATACGAAATGAACTCAAAAGTCTCAAAAATATCATACAGAGGACCTACACCCATACGCCTCACTTTTTCTCTTCTCCAGAAAAACCTTGCTTCACGCATATTAGTCAAATATCCAATAGGGGTCTTAAACAATCTGCGGGCAAACCTCATAATTTTGTTGAGGTTTTTCTTTTTCAAATTGCGGTCAACGCATTTCAAGCCAAGCGAAGAAGGAAAAGATGGGCAGAAGAATCAAAATCATGCGATTTATTTTCCTCTGTTGATCGACATATTTGACGGTTGGCTCAGGAGAAACTTCAATCGATTTAGCGCTTCTCGATCTTCGTGAGATGCTGACTTTCTCTTCAATGCGGGTGAGAACTTTGTTTCTTAATTCCGGTTGTCGGCTATTTACCGTACCTTGCCCAACGATGAATTTAACAGAATACTGATCTGATAATGCCAGTGCTGCATCGACAACTCCGATTACATTAGTTAGGTTGTGCATATCAATGCGAATCGACATTCCATCGCTTTTGATATGACTTAATACACTCCAGTTTCCTTGTCCTT
>CALCOP010000009.1 GCA_937897365.1 uncultured euryarchaeote | reverse complement strand
ATTGTCAAACTTGTTTTCTGAACTCTCAATTACTCAGAAACTGGAAAGTAGAATGGACCATAATCCCAAGTCATTATTCCATGATAGAACAACGAACACAAAGCACTCACGATGGCAAGAATAATACCTAAAACAACAAACAGCCAATTTCCTCTCTTGTATTCATAGGTTGTCCTTTCCAAAGAAGAAAATATTGCCGCAATACATAGTAGAAGCCCAATTACCGATTTGAAATCGGTAATATATGCAGTGAAAAGTGCAAAACTAAGAAGAACAATTGGAAAACAAAAAAAAAGGAATCCCAAATTTTCAATCTTCATTGGGGGTTCTACCTTATGCCTGTATTTTAACACACACCATCGACGATGCGCTATCTGTTGAAAAGCGCCAATGAGTTACTTCAGAAAACAAGTGCAGGGGCGGGGAATGATTGACGTTCTTCACGAAAAGCACGAGGGAGAAGTGCGAGGGCTGGAAGGCCCACGATCAAGTGCAAAAGGTTGAGCATGATTGCCGCTTCAACAGTACCTGAACCGAACGAATACATTCCATAGCTCACTAAGAACAGGACGCCACTGCCCCTCCACCAGGTATCAGGATTGTTGGTCACCGTCTTCAGCAGGGTGTGGAAGACGACTGTAGTCGTACAGAAGGCAAAAGTAGCCACGAAACTCGCCAAAGTAAACATCACGGGGGGGAACATCGTATCGGTCTGTCTCTCCCAGGGTGCCCATGGTGTATCCATACCCATTCCTAAGGTCAACACACCTGCTCCAATTGTGGCTAACGTTCCAATCATCAGTAAAGTCTTCATCGAAGCCTTGAGCGCTTTGATGTGAGCAGTGAGCATGGGTTGTGTGTTTGTACCGCAGTACATAGCCTCATGTTTTTCTCACAGAAACATTCCATTGCGATTAAGCGAGTGGCTGTGGGGCTGCAGCATTGACTTCATCGGAAACACCCTTGCTGTATCGAGCAAAGTTTTCGTTAAACATAGTTGCAAGTTTGTCCGCAGTTGTATCAAAAATTGAAGCATCTTTCCAAGTGTTGCGGGGTTGGAGTATTTCTACAGGGACATTTGGACACTCTGTTGGAACTTCAAAGCCAAATCGAGGATCAATGACATACTTGACACCATCCAAATCTCCATCCATGGCAGCATTCAGCATTGCCCGTGTGTATCGCAGTTTCATACGATTACCAACTCCATAGGAGCCGCCAGACCATCCCGTGTTGATGAGCCATGCTTTAGCACCATGCTCTTCCATTTTACTCGATAAGAGGTCTGCATAAACACCCGGATGCATCGGCATGAACGGTTCGCCGAAGCATGCCGAAAACGTTGCTTGTGGTTCTTTCACGCCGATTTCAGTTCCGGCCACTTTGGCAGTATATCCAGAGATGAAATGGTAAGCGGCTTGCTCTGGGGTGAGGCGAGAAATTGGGGGTAGAACGCCAAATGCATCGCAGGTCAAGAAAATTACGTTCTGGGGGTGACCTCCTTTGGAATCCAGCGTCCGATTTTCGATAAATTCGATTGGGTAAGATCCTCGAGTGTTCTGTGTTTTACTTACATCAGCGAAATCAGGAATTCCATCAGAATCCATAACGATGTTTTCTAACACGGTTCCAAACTTTTTGGTTGTGCCGAAGATTTCAGGTTCTTCATCTTCCTTCAAGTCGATGAGTTTCGCATAGCAGCCACCTTCAAAATTAAACACCCCATTTGCACCCCATCCGTGTTCATCGTCTCCGATGAGTGCACGATTAGGATCCGCCGAAAGGGTGGTTTTTCCAGTACCCGATAATCCGAAGAAGACTGCAGTGTTCTCCCCAGTTGTGTTCGCTGAGCAGTGCATCGGCAGAATACCTTTCTTTGGCAAGATGAGATTCATGACCGAGAAGATCGATTTCTTGATTTCTCCAGCGTATCGAGTTCCGCCAATGATGACTTCTTTTTCTGCATAATTTACGATGACAAAGCACTGTGAATTGAGACCTTCTTCATCTGCATCAGCCTCAAAATGAGGCGCGTGCATAACGGTAAATTCAGGAGAATGTGAGGCGAGCCGTTCAGCATTTGGTCGAATAAACATGTTACGAGCAAAGGCATTGTGCCACGCGTTCTGGTTAATCACCCGAATCGGTAGAGATTCGCTAAAGTCAGCACCACAATACAGGTCCTGGACGAAAAGCGTGTCTTGTTGGGAAAGGTATCCGACAACCTTTGCTCTCATTTTGTTGAAGGTTGCGAGGTCAGTTGAAATGTTGACATCGCCCCAATTGATATCTGAGGAAGTCGTGTCCTCATCAACGATGAATTTGTCATTTGGAGAGCGACCAGTTCGTTCACCGGTCTCAGTAACCAGTGCGCGATGAGCGCTAAAGACGCCTTCATTTCGCGCCACAGCCAATTCGATGAGTTCTGTAGCATCGAGATTCCAATACACTTCACCAGAGGGGTTGATTCCGAGCGCATTTAGGTCCCCGGTTGGAGTCCCATGGGTGGCCGCCATGCAACCTCCTTTCGCGGACCCTCTTTGTCCCTTTTGGCTGTCCGACTTCTTTTTCTCATGATTATTTTTTTGAAAATCGATGCACAGCGCTATGTTTGTCAATATTTCGGCAATTTACGAACCGTTCACAAAAGAGTGGCCGAAACCACCAATTATCGAAAGCATTGAAGTCATAATACGGCGGGTATTGTATTATGTCTGAGGGGACTAAGGATGATGCATCCAAAGAAAGGCCTCCCAAGATGAAAGACGAGGTTGTTCGAAAACGTGATTTTCAGCGTGCCCAAGGTGTAGATTTTCAGGCATTCATGGTTCAATCTGATGAAAGCGAACCTGAACCTTCCTTAGCACCTTCACCTGATGATACCGTCGTAGAAACTGAAGACATTGCTGTCGGTAAGGTCGCTTCCCTTTTCTCATCTGGAGAAGAAGACTCCCTTGCCCCTGGTGCGGTTCAAAGAGACGGTTCAGTTGTCTTGCAAGCTGAGATGGACAGCGTTACTGATATGGCAGTGCATGGAGAGAAGCGGTTGAGTTTTGGCCTGTTGATTGCCATGGTGCTTACATGGTCCGCTATTGGGGCTATAGTAGGCACAGTTCTCCCTGAGATCCCAAGTGGCTTAGGTCTGTTTGCAATGGGGGTCTTCGGCCTTTATTTGGGTGAACGCTGGATTCCAAATCCGAACATGCGTCTCCTTGGCGTCACTTGGGTTATCATTTCAATGAAACTCTTCTATGGCCTTGCACTTGATGCATGGCATTGGGGATGGTTTGACTTCTCGCCATATGGTGCAAGCGAGACGCTCGGGGCCAGTCTTGTCGCGTTGGTGACTCTCAATATTTTCATTGCACAACGTCACGACGAAGACGCAATCGCAGCCCAAGCAACTTTGATTCTCTTGTTGGTTGGAAGCGCAGCGGGAGCCCTCTATGGGGAAGTTGGAATTGCTGCAATGGTTGGATTGGGGACGTTACTTATGCACGGTCTCGCTGTTTATCGGCAATCTGGCAATCTCGCCAGTCTCGGAATTGCTTCTTCTTATCTGTGGGTCGGCGTTCATGCACTTTCCGATGACTGGACCGTATTTGGTTTGGAAATCGTTCCTTTCGATGATGGCCTCTTGCTGTTTTTACTGATGACGATGGTTACTGCGACAAATGCGACAATAGCGGCTCGGTTTGTTCGAGCAGAAAACTGGTTTTCCAAAGCATTTGAATCAATGGGCCTCGGTAAACCAGCGCTTTGGTCGGTTTCGGTTGGCCTTGGTATGATTGGCGCATTACTTGCGATTGCAGCCCACAGGTTGGAAACGGGCTATGCACTTGCCCAACTCGCTCTTCTCATTTCAGCGTTTAGCGGTTCATACCTTGTAGTGCGGGGGGTTTCTGTTGCTAAATTAGCCCCATACATCATCTTCCCTGCACCGTTTCTTCTCATCGGTCTGTCGATTTATTCCTCTGGGGCAATTGACATCACTTTGCCTTTGAACTTGGATGGTTACAGCTTGTATGCAACCCTAACGGCTTTCTTCACTGGCTTCGCTTTGCTGCGTAATCAAACCGCAGTTTCTGATCATGTTCTTTGGTTGGGCGGCCTTGCCATTGTCACTCTCTTAACACTCCTTATTCCCGCCGGAAACACGGAGAACGGAGCACGCTTACTTTTAGTAACTCAAGGCCTTGTTTGGCTCGGCCTCTCTGGTTTAGCTGTTTATCGCTCATCACCTTCTATCGCTGGTACGGCAGTTCTGGGGCCTTGGGTGTGGCTGTTGCTGTTTGCTACTGATGCAGAGGCT
>CALCOP010000008.1 GCA_937897365.1 uncultured euryarchaeote | reverse complement strand
TGAATGATGAACATCGGGAACATCAAAATTGCAGTAAGTTGAAACCTCCACGAAGCTCGAAGCATAGGTTCGACATCATCCATGAGTTGAAAGATAGCTCCAGCACTCGATACAGAAACTATGGCGAAGAATAAAATGATCCATAAGACAAAACTGTTTCTCTGAATATTCTCACCCCTTCTTAGCAATTTATGTTGGCTATAATTGCGAGGAATCCCTCATACTTATTGAAATCATCACCGATATGCCCAATCTTCTGTTGCACCCCAAATTAAAGAGGAACTGCTATCAACAATCCGCATTTACCTTCATTTGTGGGAGATTGAATGAAACTTCGACTCCACCAATTCCTCTCGAAATGCGGAGAGTTTTCATCCAAAGCCGATGTCAAGAAGGCCATTTGGGACGGCGATATTACCCTAAATGATTCGGTCGTCAAAAACATCGCCTACGAATTTAATCCTGCGAAACGCTCTGTGAAATATCGGGGCAGAGAATTATTCCTTCCAGATACCGATGTTTACTTCCTTCTCAACAAGCCCGCAGGTTGTATTTGTTCACGTCTCAACTCTCAAGAACTTGAGCTTAACAAAACCTCTGTTTATGAAATTTTTCGAGATGCTGTTGAGCCTTCTGTGTATGAGTCACTTGTCACTGTTGGAAGACTCGATGAAGATACCACGGGTTTTCTTTTGGTTACGACGGACGGAAAATTAGTTCACTCGATTACAGACCCTCATAAGAAAATTAAGAAAACGTATCGAGTTACTACTGAGCAAAAAATCACAGGTAAACAACTTGAGGCAATACGGAATGGAATGGCAGTCTCAGTTGTTGAATACGGCTCCTTAGAAGAGTTTGAAACCCGCCCGGCGACTATTGAGTTAGAGAGCGATTCATGTGCAATACTCACCATTGATGAAGGTAAGAAGCGTCAAATCCGCCGAATGTTTCGATCTCTTGGTAACCATGTAATTCAGTTGCATCGTATCTCAACCGAATCAATGGTTCTTGAAGATTTCAATTTACTACCAGGACAGTTTTGTTCGGTTACTCGCCAAGAAATCAATCGAGCTTTGTTCTCTTGACAAGGTGTGGCTCAAAGGCGCCATTTTTGCTTTGAACCATATGTCATTGTACGCCAAAGCCATTCAGCAGGGCCAAATGCATATCTTTTGAGCCACCAAGCGCTGACAAAGAGTTGCAAAAGCCAGATGAACATTACAATTCCATACAACTCCCAGCGCTCAAAAGTTCCGATGAGTCCAAATCCTGCTCCAGTGAACAAAATCAAACACAACAGAGAATGAAGAAGGTAATTACTCAATGCCGTCCTTCCCACTGCAGCAAGACGAACGCGTAAGGACGACCATAATCCCCCTTGGCAGACCAACATCACAAGTCCGAGCCATCCGAATGCCATACTAACTCGTCCAAGATGATAGGTGCCTTGGAAATATCCGGAAATAACGAGAACGTCGTAGTTGCTTTGAATCGCTTGATAGAGTTCGAATCCATTAATGAGGAGGCCGATTGAAAATCCAATACCTGCGAGTCGCAGATAACACGCCTTGGAACGTTCAGCAGAGAGAAAACCGAGGCGATAAGTAGCCATGCCAAGCAGCATCATTCCGATAGCATCCCACATCATGAATACCGGAGTGAAAAAGGTAAGGTGCTCATTCACGGTTTTCGCACTGTACTTTGCTACTTGAGAATATGAACCACGGCGTAGATCTAATTCATCTTGGATTTGTGTTTCATTGTATGTGAAATCAGCCCCTGACTCATACCAAAGTTCAGCTTGCTCATGCAATTTATCAGAATGGTTTCCCTCTGGGTTTGCATCGATTATAGCAGCAGCATCTCGTCCTTCATTCATGAGAGTACCTACGGTTGCAAAGAGCATTGATGAACATAACAAAACAACGACAGAGAGAAGAATCAGCGTTTTTGGTTTACACTTTCGTAATGGATAGAGCATCGCTCCTGCAATGGCATAGAGAATGAGGATATCTCCCGTCCAGAGTAAAACATAGGCATCAAAAAGTCCGAACAACAGTAAAAAAAATGTCCTTTTGTAATGCAGCCAGCCACTTTTCCCAGTACCTGAATGACTTCCAAAGCCAGTGGTAAACAGAACGATTCCAGCTCCAAAAAGCATTGAAAATAACCCTCGCATGGAGCCTTCAAAAAACAGATTGACGATGCCCCATATTGCATAATTCAGTTCTGAGTTTTCACCCAATCCTACATGAGGATGGAAATAGCCCATCGAAGCCATTCCGAATGCGAGAATATTCAATAAAAGAACGCCAAGTAATGCGAAACCACGCAAAATATCTAGCGATTCAATTCGTGCGGATGCATTCACCGGTGCTGAAGCAATCGATGCATGACCGACTTCAGACACGGTATTTCCAGAGGAACTGAAATGATAAGTGTTCAGCCGTTTGAGTCTTTAGCCGTCTCAAAATCCATTTTCTTGGAGCCATCCGGTAACTGGGATGTTGTTCCTGCGCAACACTGCGGCTGCTTCTGTAAGCAATTTCTGACGTTGAGGAATATTTTGTTGCTGTTCAGCAATTGCTGCCAGTTGAATAAGTGCATCTGAATGGCCTTCATGGTCGTTGACCGTTTTCGCCAATCTTCGACTTTGCTCGAATCGATCGGTCGCACCTTCCAACTGGTTACGATACAGGAGCGTGTTACCGATATTAAACAGTGCAATTCCCTCACCTTGGCGGTCACCTAACTGCCGCATGATGGCCAGTGACTCGTTGAAGTGCTGCTCAGCCTTTTCAAACTGGTCTTGTTCTTCAAAAAAGACCCCTAAGAGGTTGAGTGTATCGGACTGACCGCGCAAGTCCGAGAGTTTCTTTTTCATTTTGAGTGCCATCTTATACAAGCGTTCAGCCTCAACATAGTCGCCTCGCTGCTTGGCTTGAGATGCAAGTTGGATGTGTGAAAAGGCTTCACCTCTTCGGTCTCCGATTTGCCGCTTAATCGCAACGCTTTGATTGGTGAGTTGCTGCGCATCGCTCGTGTTACCAAGGTGTTCAGCAACGGTTGCAAGGTTTGCCAGAATGATTGCTTCACCCTCAAGATCTTTCTGTTTTCGCTTAATAATGAGGCCTTGACGGTAATGCATTTGAGCGGATTCATACTCTTTTTTCGATTCTAAAATATTACCCAAGCCGATGAGTGCAACGGCTACACCGTTCTCATCAGCATGCTCTTCTTTGATTTTGAGTGCTTGGGAAAACAAGTGCTGCGCTTGGTCGTATTCGTTTCCTGTCAGAGCGAGATTTGCCATAGCCAAGATTACATCAGCCTCTCCATTTTTCTCACCTAACTCAAGTTTTATCGCTCGTGCTGTACGGAAATTTTCGTAAGCTTCTCCAACATCACCTTGGTTCAGTGAAACATAACCAATATTGATCATGGCATCGGCTTCACCGCTACGGTTCCCTTCAGAACGGAATGTTTGCAAGGCTCGCTGGTATGAATCGAGTGCAGCCTGATATCGGCCGGTAAGTCGGGCAGCATTTCCGAGTTTTAAGTTGGTTGAAGCTTGAACTTTGACGCCACGGGAAGTGAGTTCATTACCTGCTTTCAAGAGATTTTTGACGCCAGACATCTGCTGATTAGACGGATTTGAATTTTGGATGTTTCCTACAAAACCGATTTGCTCGAGAGCCATAACCATTGCTTTTGCCATGTCTTCTGGACTGTTCTGAACAATTGTCTGCGAGGTCAAATCCCCCATAATGACGCTATCAACAATTTTCTGATGAGTAAATACATTCGCACCTGAGGTGTGTTGCACATCAGTCCCAACAGGCACCCACTCAGAGCCGGTCCATTCGGATTTCCCATCAGGGCTAACAGTACGCTCCACCATGCCTTGAACAACAGGTGTTCAACTATCTAAGTATCGTTTTCTCGTCATTTCAGAGCAGTGATGTATAGAGTAAGTACTATTAAATCATATATCAAGCCAACAAACATTCAAACGCAGGGGGCTCAAACATGGTAAAGATTGCAATCTATGTCGACACCTCCGGCTCGATGAATGAACGGATTCACGGAGAATTGGATGAAGATTTCAGCGGTGAATCGCGTTCAGTCTTCGGAAGGATTTTTCGCGGACTTGGTATGAAAGGGCGAGTCAAGAAACATTTGGTCGCCAAAGCCATGTGGCAGAATCTTGTACCGACATTCAAAGATAGGCAGACCAAAATTTCGACCATCAACAGCAGAGGAAGATCACGAATCCTCGCTCCGCTTGAATTCCGAACGGAAGAAGAATTATTGAATGTTAAATTCCCAAAACCGAACGGTGGTACATATCTTTGGAAGTTTTTGGTTGAGGAAGCAGAAGAACTTGCTGAAGACAGTGTCGACTGGTTATTCTTCTTAATCAGTGATGGAATGGATATGAGTTCACCTCCTCCATTCAGTGGTGTTAACGGTTTCCAGCCTTGTATCGAGGCTATCAAAAGTATAGGCATCGACGTTGAGTTCCACATCATAGGACTTGGTTTGCCAGAATCATCAGTCAACGTATTCCGTCAAGTCAGTGGCGCAAGCGGTGGTTCATTCGTCAACATTGTTGAGGCCGGTGATGATGTTGAACAAGCAGTTGAAGAGGTTGGTAGTGCGGTTGAAGAATCTCTGAATCCGATTGCTCGCATGGCTAGTCGCCAACGCCGTCAACAGGAATATCTTGAATCTCGCCAGGAAGGAGATCTTGACATCACCACTGAGATCAAACCAACTCCTTCCTCTTATTCTGGATACACGTATGGTGAGGTCACGATTGAGGATACCAACCCAGAACAACTTTCTCAATGGCAAAACGATTTGATTCTTATTCGTGGAGATGAGAAAATTGAGAACATTCAATCCTATGAGAACTGGGTCTCAATGCGGTCAACACCGCTCTTCTCTGAGACGCCCGGCATCCCTATCGACTCATGGGCTTTGTCGGCAGAAGATGTGTCGCTTCTTGCAAGTATGAAAATTGACAATCTCTTTACATTCCTCTCTCAAATTCGTCGTTCAGATGTACCTATCGAAAACCGCCGAATCATTGTTCGCGGTGAAAATATCTCCGAGTCTTTACTCGATACGCTCGCTAATTCGGGGGCAAGAGTCGTCATTTATCCAGAAGAATTACCTCCTCCACCACCGCCAGAATTGGACGATGAGAAATGGGAACGTAATGAATATGATTTCAATGACAATCCAACCCGGGAATGGGACATATATCCCCATTTGGGGGCAAGTAAAGCCCGTTACTCAGTGGTCGTTGATGCACCGGCTTACCCTGAATATGTTGAGAAACTCTCCCAAGCCTTTGAGCGGAAAAACCTCGTAGCGGATCTTGAATCGAAACTTCGCCCAATTCGTCGTTCATATGCTGAAGCGGTGTTCAAACAATCATGGAAACAATTCAATGAGAATTGGGTTCCCGATGATTGGCCTTCCTTGCTCTCTCTTGAACCCCAAGAGGTGGGCGAAGCATTTTGTGAATCACTCCGCATAGCCTATGTTCAAGTCGTTCATGAATGGCTAATTTCACATGGCAACCGTCCAAAATTCGTTTTAGTTCGGCTCTCGAATGAATCCAAATCACTTGGTTTACACAAGCACCCTTGCTATCTCGAGTTCCAGACGCTTCTCGCTGATATGTTCCATTATCAAAGCACAAATCAAGCAATAAAGAAACCCCGCGTTGAGTATTGGTGATGCGTTTTCGATACTTAGAAACATATACTACAGTTTAGAGGCAACTCCATGTCGGAGAAGACGTTTCGTGACATAATTGAAGAGAAGAAACCCTTCTTTTCTGCTTTTGGTGTCCTCCTCCTTCTCGCCATCCTCTATGTCGTTGTGGGTACTTCAACATGGGCGGTTGATCCGATTGAAAGCCCAACCCAATTTTGTGAGGATATCTCGGACGGTTTAGTCAAAGAACCGATGAATGCATTATCGAATTTCACATACATCATCGTCGGTTTGGTTATTCTTTGGAACCTACCTTCTCAAAATGTAAGGGGTTCAAACCCGATGTTAGAACACGGAATGTATCCGATTCTCTATGCTGCTGGTTCAATCTACATTGGCATTGGTAGTTTTGCCATGCATGGCACCAATACCAACTGGGGAACAAGTATGGATTGGACAGGTATGTTGTTTTTCATATCCTTCCCAGTGTACTATAACCTCAGTCGTCAATATGCTTGGAGTGACCGCTTTTTCATCACGCTGTTTTTCGTGATATTCATTTTCACCGCAATCCTCGATACGTACGCAGCCAACAATAACCTCGTTTTAATCGAAAATTTTTCCGATGGCCGCAAGCTGAAATTGTCACAGATAACACGAGATTATATGTGGTCTCTTTACATTGGAACATGGATCATTCAAGAAGCCAAAAACCTCTCAAAGAATCGACTTTCATTAATGATTTTCCTTCCCCTCTTCGCTTGTGTAACACTCTCTGTTGGCGCTCCAAGTCTTCAGATTATCATCCTGTGTTTGATGTTCATCGTCATTGCAACGATGCTTCACTTCAATGTAGGTCAAGAACTGATTCGCAAATCAAGCCCCAATTTGTGGATAGGTCTGGCATTCTACGTGCTGGGCAATGTTGTTTGGCGCTACGGACGTGAAGGTGAACCGGCTTGTAATCCGGATTCACTCTTCCAATACCATGCCCTCTGGCATCTCTTCACCGGATTGGCCGTCTACTACTTTTATCGATATTTCTTGACAGAAAACACGCAAAGTGAATCAATCGCAGAGTGAGCCTACGTGCCTCTCATGAAGAGTGGGCGATGCAGGATTCGAACCCGCGTCGACGGGTTCGAAGCCCGTCAGGATATCCAGGCTACCCTAATCGCCCTTAACCTGCCGAGTTGCCCCCCCTTTTTGAATAAGGTGGAAGAATTGGCTTGTTTATCATACGCTCTTCTTCCCTCAATCTTGAGGAACAATTGTTGCGTGAAGAATGAGCCTACCAAGGCTTGCATGCACATGTTCCACCCAGCGATTGTTAATCCGCCATCCAGTTTTTGAAAATGTAGATTCAATTTCAGTCCACTGTCCATGAAGCAATTCAAATTCGGCATCATCTGAGAGTGCCTCATCGGGGAACTCCCCAAACGGATGCATCGGTAGGATCAAGACTAAACCCGCATTTTCTGACGCGACTTTTCGACTGCTGAGCAGAACTTCTTCCATCAATTCTCCATGGTCAAGGGAGCCCTGCGAATTACGCCCATAAGGAGGATCAAGAACGAAACCGGAGATTCTCTTATGCGCTTGATTTGGAATGACCTCTGGTAAGCAGGTCGCATCACCAAGGAGTATTTTTGCATTGGAAGCAGGCATTGCCCAATCGAGATTTTTCTGAGCACCTTCAATCATCATCGGGTCAAGATCAACCCCATATGTTTCTCGATTTGAGAGTGCTGCTTCAAGCACGAATCCTCCAGTACCCGTCATCAGATCGAGCGTTGCCCCCGATTCACGAGGCCCTGATGCGACATTAACTGCTAAACGAGCAAGACGTGGGTCAAGGCTAACGGGCTTGAAGAAAGGGCGGTCTGTTGCTCTACGAGCCACAATTCCGTCAGAGTCATCTCCTGAACCAATCATCCATCCACAGGCAATAATGCCAGCACTCGCGTCAAAGACCATCCCTAATCGATGTTCAGGAGATTCCAAATCGATTGGATATCCGAGAGTTGAGAGCATACCTCCGATGGTTCGAGCGTATTCTCGACTGCTTACACCGGCTATTTTCCCTTCGTGTTTCATAATGCGAACTGCGACAGAACCTGTGCGAGAATAGGTGTTAAGATAGGTGCGGATGTGTTGGTAAAAGAGGGTAGAATCTTCCTGATGCCTCCAAACAACAGCGTCCCACAACAGGGCTTGACAACCGCTTGAACATTCAACTGCTGTTTGCATCTGTTCAACGGACAGTTCACCTTTAAGTTGAACCAATCTTCGTGATTCGAGGCGTTGGAGTTCTGCTTGTGGGAGCAGTGCGGTAATCTCTGCACGAGCTAATGCTGGATGCCAGCCACGTAAACTTGCAACATGACTCGCCATGTTGAGCGCTTGCGCCTCGCCTTCTTGACCGATTCGGATGCGAATATACACATACTGTCGCCTTTTCATCTGACCATGGGCTGTAATCTTCGAGACCTCGCCACGCCCGAAAACATCGATTTGGCATCTCTATCCGGTAAACGCGTCGGAATAGACGCCTTCTTGACAGCCTTTCAATTTCTAACCACGATGCGTGACCGCTCGCCACAGGGCGATGGCGGACCGCTTCGTTCAGAAAACGGTAAAGTTGTCTCTCACTTGATGGGTTTTCTCAATCGAACAACGACGTTACTCAAACTTGGAATTAAGCCGGTCTACATTTTTGATGGTGCAGCACCCGAACTGAAAGCCGATGAAATCGCAGCACGTCGCGCACGGCGAGAAGAAGCGGAACGTGTTCACAAAGAAGCACTGGCTGCTGGAGATTTTGCCCTTGCGCAA
>CALCOP010000007.1 GCA_937897365.1 uncultured euryarchaeote | reverse complement strand
ATCTCCAAACCGAGTTTTTGAGGAACATAACCGAGTCCACCACGCTTTTCCACGTTCATTTGTGTCTTTCCGCCAAGTGGTCGTACAAGGCCACTAATCGTTCGTAATAACGTCGTCTTACCGATTCCAGACGGGCCGACAATGGCTATGACTTCACCGCTTTTAACACTCAAATTGATATTCTGAATCAACGGCGTCGAGTATCCTACTGTTAGGCCTTGAAGTTCTAAGAGTGTCTGAGTCATCGATTTCACCTCACTAAATCAAACTTCGGCAATTTAAATCTCAAGATGTATCCGATGGAATGTTTGCTCGTGCTTTCTTGATAAGTCGAACAATTTCAACCCGCAAATCTGAGGCTGAAATCGTTTTACCGAATGAAGAATAGACAAGTCTGTCCGGCCCATAAGTTTGCATGAGAATGCCACGAGGTTCAATATCGAGTAATTCAACACGCTCGGGAACAAAGGAATGCGAACCTTCACAAAGGGTAATCATTGAGTCTTCATGATCTTCATTCATGTGCTCAATGGAAGGTTGTTTTATCTCTTCCAACTCTGCATCTTTTTCGATTTCCATTTCTTCACCGCTAATCCAACAAATGCGGCCGAAGCCTGCGATGTATCGAACTTTCAGAATAGATTCCATCTTCCAAAAAGAGAAGTTGTGAACCTTCAGATAACGGTCTGCATGTGGGACCCGTTCTGAGTAACGGGCAAGAAGAATATCCTCCTCATCATCAGTAACATGTATGCAATTTTGAAGGTGCTCATCAGAGAATTTCTCTTTATTTCTCGGTGAGACGACGCGCTTCATCCTGCCAATAAGACTCGCACGCCAGCTGGTCTGTGGGTCACCCTGAGATTCAGGATTACGAATAAACAAATTCATCTTATCAGAGGAAAGTAAATTTTTGGTATGTGCAGCAATTTCAGCAATGAGAATGTATGGTTTTCCATCAGAGTCGACAGCAAAAGGAGCCACAGAACCAATTGGAAAGCCCTCAATACCCTCGTCTTGAGATATGGTTGAGAGGGTTGCAAAGTGCACGTCTTCAAGCCATTGGTGGACATCTTGCGCAGGCTCACTGTGAGAACGAGCATTTTTTTCAGCCTCACGATTTGATTCGTCGTTTTCATCACTCATAGTACTCACTCATTTCCCTCTTGTAGTTCATCTTCAATAAGAATGCGCATCGGTTTATCATCCTTTGAAGGGATTATTTGACTGGTTACACCAAACACAGTAGCTATATTTTCAGGCGTAAGCACTTCCGAGGGAGTTCCATTGGAAACGATTTTACCTTCATGCAACAAAAGAATTCTATCTGCAAACTTAGCAGCGATATTAATGTCGTGAATTGCAATAAGTGCTGCTTTGTCCTGACTTTGGGATATAATCTCCTTGATGCTTTTCATCGTTCCAATTTGATTTTTTAGGTCAAGGTCACTTGTTGGCTCATCCATCAAAATGAGATTGGCACCTTGAGCAATTGCTTTCGCAATGATAACACGCTGTCGCTCGCCACCAGAGAGTTGATCAAATCGGCGGAATGCAAATTCATCAAGCGATAAAAATCGGATTGTTTCTGAAACAATGTCCTGATCTCGAGTGCTTACCCTCCAGGTAATGTGAGGTCTTCGCCCAAGGAGCACGACATCAAATACATCAATTCCAAAACTCGTTCGAACCGATTGTGGAACATAGGAAACAAGTCGAGAGAGTTGAATTAAGTTAAGGGTTTGAAGGTCTTTTGAAAACATTTGAACTGAACCCGTCTTCATCTTCAGAATGCGGTTTATGCACTTGATAAGTGTCGATTTTCCTGCCCCATTTACGCCAAGTATCGCAACAACTTCGTTCGGCTGGATGGAAAAATTAATTCCATTGAGGACCTTATTTTCTCCCCAATTAAAAGAGAGGTCTTTGACTGAAAGGAGTTCTGTCAATACTTACCCCCCGATTTTTTCAACAGCAAATACATGAAAAACGGACCGCCAATAACCGACAGCATAATACCAACTGGTATGACAACCGGCGCGAAAAGTGTTCGGCCTAAAGTATCCGCAAAAAGCATGAGAAAACTACCCAAAACAGCACTACAAGGAATTAATTTACGGAAATCATTACCGACAAAGATTCGGCTCATGTGAGGTGCTGCAAGACCAACGAAACCAATTAAACCGGTAAAGGCGATGACAACCGAAGTCATCAAAGCAGAAAGAACAAGAATGTTTTTTCTGATACGAACCGGGTCAACTCCGGTAGAAATTGCGAATTCATCTCCTCCCATCGATAAAGCATTGAGGTCCCAAGACCACATCAGAGCCGTAGGTAAAAGTATCACTAAGATGAAAGAAATGAATACGGCGTTCTCGATTTTTGGACGAGAAAGACTCCCAAATGACCAGTGAGCCAATGCAGAAAGTTGTGCGTCTGTAGCGAAATACTGCAATGTCGATACAACTGCTCCCGAAATGAAGGTGATAGCGATGCCGACCAAAATGTAAGATTCAGGAGATATCGAACGCATATTTCCAAGTTGAATAATGATGAAAACGACAAGCAATGAAAACAGAAAGGCATTGAGAACAATCGTTAAATCCGAATTGTCGATAAATGTCCATCCCAACACGATTGCTAAAGCTGCGCCCAAAGCAGCACCTGATGCCACTCCTAAGGTGAGTGGAGAGACAAGTGGATTTCCAAGCGCACCTTGCATGAGAGCACCAGCAGTAGCAAGAGCGGTACCACCGACTATGGCCATTAGAATACGAGGGAATCGGAGTTCCCAAATAATAGCGTTTTGAACATTTGAACCCTCCTGAAGACCGAGAATAATCTTCAGTGTGGACCAAAAGCCAAGGTTCGAAGAAGAACCCGTCCCCATCGAATAGACTGCAAAAATCAAGGTAATTATACTCAGCACTCCGATTAAGAGGATATGCTTTTTTGATTTTTGGAGGTATTGTGAGGAGAGATCACTCAAAACAATCAGTCTCCTTCAAAAGCACATGTGAATTTTCCTATTTTGGTTTGTCCGTGGTATGTTTCAAAGTAATCAACGAGATATGCCTCTGTGTCAAGGTCAGAAAACAAGTTTGGGTGCAAGTATTGAGCGATTGTTGGCAATCCAAAAATCATCATCGGCCCTGCAAATTCACCGGAGAAAATGAGCATACGTTCATCCATGACAGCCTGGACTTCATCAAATCCTGGCCGCTCCGAAATGAACTGCATATGAGTTTGGCATTTGTTTGAATCATCGTAACTGTTGAATCCTAGGTCAAATGTAATTCCATCAAACATCAGAACATCTGGATTGACGTCTAAAATCGCTTCCATATCAACGTGAGTCGTGTGCCCCGGCAAATGTTTGAACACATTATCTCCTCCAGCTTTTTCAATTAAATCGGTCCATTGAGAGGTACCAGTGAGCACAACAGGGTCACGGGTTAGAGATGCATGATGTTCCATAACTACTTTCGGTCGTTCCGATTCATTCACGGCAGAAATTCGGTTTTCTACTTCAAGTTCGATAGCGTCAAACTCTTCAAACAGTGCATCGGCTTCATCCTGCTTGTCAAACATCGTTGCAAGTACATTGATTTCTGTTCGCAAATAATCATACTTGTAAAAATCAAGTCCGAGCACTTTAATTCCTACTGGGTCAAGTTTCTCGCGGATAGCATTTGTATCAACCATTCCGTTGGTCGCAAAAACAATGTAGACATCAGGATTGACATCGAGTAATGCTTCAAAATCAATTTCAGAGTGTGCCGACTGTTGAATTTTCGGGGTATCAACAAATTCAGGCCATATTGTATCGTCATAGAAATCACCCGAGACACCAGATACAACGGATAAATTAACATCGAGCATTCGAAGCACAGTTGCTGCATATGTATTGGTGATTGCGATGCGCGTTGGAGATGATTCAAAGGTATGCGTGATGCCGTTTGAATCTAAAACTTCGATACCACCCTCAAATGTCTCATCCCCTGAATCCATCGAAGAGGTGTACCAAATTCCGAAGGAAAACAAGATGATCATCAATGCCTGGAAAAGAGCGATATTACGTTTTGAAAACATGTTCATTCCTCATTTATTTTCTTTGGGCCTGCGTGGTAAGAATCCACCCAAACAATCCAATCAGACCAACGATAAAGATAATTTCCAAGAATTGAGAATCCGCGGTTTCTGCACTCGCCTCTGAATCACCTTCGATCGTAACAAACACCGATGCCGAATAATCCGATATTTTACCGTCGGCAGAACCCGTACGAACACGTAAGCGATTAAGACCTGGTTCCAAATCACTGATCTCAACACTTGAAGAGGTACCGTTGTAATATTCTGAGGTCTCACCCCTATCGTTTTGCAATAGAACAGAATACCAAACTGCATCTTCTGAGGGCGCCCAGGAAATTGTCACGGGGTCGCCTTGTGCAGCTGATACATTAGAAAGAGCGACTTCTGGAACTGAAACAATTTTGAAAACATGAAGTTCAACTTCGCTTACTTGCGTTTGGAAGTTATTTGGCATGTTTGCAAGAATCTGATAGGTATAGGTGCCATCAGGCTGGTTGACAATATCAAAACTTGTGTTGTTGCCTTCGTAGAGAACCGAGTCACCTTCAAGAAGGGTGTACGATTGAGCGCCTTGGAATTCCGCCCATTGAAGCGTAAAATCAGGAGTCGAAATATTGCCACCTTCATTCAAAAATTGAGGAGCAGTAGGCACATCAAATGAGGTTAATTCATACGTCACCTGTTCAGAATGGGAACCTGGCAAACGGTCAATCTTCTTTACAAAATTACGAACCGTATCGCTGTACCACAGTTCCCATGAAACTATACCATCGTTCAAATCAATAATCGAGTAATGAGTGGTTTGGAAAGTACCCGCTGGTGTTGTTACTTCTTCGTAATTTCGAGTTACTCGATTCACGGTATCATCGTATCCATTTGGATGACCTGGAACTCCAATGACATTGGTTCTGTTAAAGTGTAGATCAAATTCATTCAGTGAAGAGAAAAGAGAGGTCGCATTGGTCGAATTGGACTCCGTAAAATCCCATCCGAGTGTTCCCTCTTGGTAATAAGATGACTCAAACGGTGCATCTCTCCAATAGGTTTGGATTGGCAAGAGATTAGTCGTGTCATACCATCTGTATGATTTTTCACCTTCAAGTTCAGTGTCATACTTATGTCGTGTTTTGAAAACAGTCTGCTCCGTCCCAAATGCATCGACTACAGACTCTTTTTCAAGTGCAGTGATAGTTACATTTCGCTCATACATCGGCAAATAGGTCAACTTGTATTCCCAAGACATACCTACAGACCACAAATCGTCACCAGTTTCATCTCCAAGAACGATGAGAAGTAGGGAATCGGGGCTCGAGGTTGATCCGTTTGGATTGAACGATACAAGCGTAAATTCGTAGCTTCCCTGACCTTCTGGAGTAAATTCGTAGTATGTATTCACACCGGTATACAACAAGTCACCATCCATATAGAGGTGATACGAATTCGTCAAATTTCCAGCAAGCCATTCGATGGGATAAGGTTCCATTCCAATCGTCTTTTCTGATTCAACAAATTGCGCCGGTCCGGGATATTCAAAGGATTGTGTAGCAGTAAAATTCATCCACCCTGATGAAGGAGAAATTGTGACTGTATGTGGGGCTAAAGGCTCATCGCCGCTTTTCTCGAAGGAAAAAGTGTGGTTCGAATCAAATTGTAGATTCTCGAAAAGATAGAAACCGTCTGAATTTGTGATGACTTGATTGGCGCCACTTGTGATGGTTGTATCTGCAAGAGGAAGCCCGTCTGTTCCATACACATATCCATAGAGGTTTGAAGTGTTTTGTCGTACGACAAAGTGATTAGGCATCATGTCATCGACACCGTTACCAGAATTCATTCTGAAGTGAAGGTATTGAGCGTCTTCTTCAACACCATCGAAAACGGTTTTGAGCGTGTAATATTGACCGATAGGATTCAAGCTGAACTCGAGAAGAGGGCTGTTAAAATCAACTTGCTCACCTGTTTCAAGAAGTGTGACCGATACATTTGAGTCATTGAAATTAAGAGCACTTCCATTCACATCTTCAAACTGCATTGTAATCCAGTTACTTCCTTCCATCCAGTCGAGAGTTCGATCGCTGTCCATGTATAATGCTCGGTAGGAAACAGTGTGTCCATTGTTCATGAAATACGCACGAACTGCGTGCAAACCGGTTGAGATACCTGTGAATTCATACGTTCCATCTGACGTATCAGATAAAACTGAAGCCATAGGAACTACCTTGATGTAGGTCGTACTCGCTAATTCGCCATCAGAATCATACACCACTCCGCTTAGAGTGTGAGTTGTGGAATTATCATCACCTTCAGCAGAAACCATTGCAAGACTTAGAGAACTCAGCATTAACAAGGTTAGAATAAGGGCTTTCATCTTAGGCATTGTATCATCTCAACAAGTGTCGACGATGCTGTGAACAGGACATGGGTGAATACCTGTTACACAACACCGCCGACGGGGTTTCCGGTTAGGGGGACTAATCCCGTTGGAATGCGTTTTTGGCCGTACTAAATGACTCTTTTCTTCAAACGAGTTCTCCTATATCTGTAGCTTCATCAATTCCGAGAGCAGCCCAGGTAGGCTGAAGGGCAGAGCGAACGCTTGCTTCATACAATGTTCCTTGAACTGGAGCGTTATCGAAATTGTAGATACTGTTGATGACGTCGACACCGTAATGTTGGTGGTAAGAGTAAGCACAATCAGTTTGATCGGCAATTGTAGCGTGGGTCATGGTATTGTAGCATCCAGTGAAAACGGTAGCACCGTAGTTAAGGTAGTAACCGAATGCTTCACATTCAGTTTGCGACATGTTCACGTCAAACATGTGAGTAACACTGTTGTAGCAACCATTGGTCACGGTTGCACCATAGTTGAGGTAGTACCCGTATGCTTCACATTCTGATTGTGACATGTTGACGGCGTATGTGTGGGTGACAGCGTTGTAGCAACCGTTGGTCACCGTTGCACCATAGTTCTCAACAAACATGTATGCACCACATATTGCAGAAGTAGAGTCATAGTCAACAGAATGGATAGCCATATTGTAACAATACGTATCTACAACATCATTGTCGCTGTAGTATGCATATGCTTCACACTCTTCCTGAGAGACGTTGGAAGTTGTGTGAGTTTGCATGTTGTAGCAACCAGTAAAGGTTGTTCCGCCCCACGATTGATTTTCGTAGTATGCATAGCTCTCACAGGTCGTTTGGTCATCTGCGTTGAAAGCATGACTGACATTGTTGTAGCAGTATTCTCCTGCAGAGTTTGGTGCAGTGGTGTTGTAGAATCCGTAAGAAGCGCACACCGTGCTAG
>CALCOP010000006.1 GCA_937897365.1 uncultured euryarchaeote | reverse complement strand
AGACTGCAGTTATTTGAAGTAAAACGATAACTCGAAGTTTCATCAGTTGCGTAAAAACTTGAAACCATCCTGGATGAGGGGGTGATTCTTTGAGGTCCACTTCTGGCAAGTTCACTCCTCCTCGAGTTGACGGGAGGACGAGAGGCGTAAAAAGAACGAGGCTGTAACTGCAACGAGAAAACAACTTATTCCGAACACGAGATGAAGCAGAGAAATCCACTCGGGGAAGTCATCCATTTCAGCGAAAACGATGTATGAGCCTCCAACAAGCACATTGAGAATCCACAATCCTGTCGCCATTTCGGTTATGCGGCCAAACTTTGGAGTTGATCCAAAAATTCGAGCCTCACTTCGAAGTCGAGCCGAACCAGATACCAAAACCAATCCAACTAACAAGGCACCAAAACGGTGAATCATTTGGACAAAAACTCCGGGACCGTCAAATGAAGGGAGAAAAGAGCCGTTACATTTCGGCCAACCGTTGGGAAACCCGACTGAACAACCCTGATTGTATTGCCCTCCTGCAGTCGAAGAGACCCACGCACCGAGAATTAAAAGGGTGAATACAGAGCCAACCATTGCATCAACTCGAGTTTTATTGGCTGCAATGAAATCAGGGTTTATGGAAAACACTTCCCAAGTCGATTCTTCACATTTTCGCATCGCAAAATGCTGATAGATGAAGGTCGAAGTAAAGATGCTCGCAAGGGAAAGATGTAAGGCGACAGACCAATCGACGTTATCCATCGAAACGGTTAGTGCGCCCACGAGAGCCTGCACGATTAACAGCACACCAGATACCAATGTGGAACGATAAACTGTTTTTCCATAAACATCAATCATTCTGCGCGCTAATAGAGCATTCAGAAGTACGGGGACTGCTATGACTCCGACCAGCATCCGGTGAAACCATTCCGAAAAAATCTCAAGAGTTGTGTAGCGATGGTCTGCTCCTCGTGAATCTATCTCATCGGGATTTTCTTCCCAATATACACCCTGCTCTTCAACCGATATATCAAACCCCCATGTTCCGAAACATTGTGGCCAGTCAGGACAGGATTCACCTGCATCAAGGATGCGAATAGTACCTCCTGCAATGATGATAGAAAGAGCCATCATCAGTAGTACGAGAGGAAGGGTCGACGGTCTACGCCACCAAACCCCCCCCATGGGTGATGGTGGGAGCAGACCCCTTTTGAACACATTCATTTACCCATAGATGTGGCGAGAACTCATTTACAGGTGATGTCGGTATTGGCAATTACCGTAGTGCTGATTTCTTCAATGCCTTTATCATCACACGCCTCCGCTGAAGATCCTGTAATTGCTGCAATGTATGATGTGGTTGTTTTCGACTCAAATTGCATCGAACAGCAGATGTGTGAAGGCGAAAGAATACAGCACCTCGTGGAGTATTATGGCGCAGATTGGTGCGAACCTTGCGAATTGATTGAGGAACAGCTTGAACTTCTCAATCGAAGCGATACCTTTGTACTGCAACACCATCCTTCACCTCAAGATTCTTCATTTCTAAGCGCTTCTAAAATTCGTTTTTCAAATGAGCATCGCCTACTTTTCATACCCAGTTTGGTCATTGACAGTAAGGGTTTACTCACCGGTTCCAGTCAAGCGCTTGAACTTTCAAACGCTCTTTCTCAACGGAACTCTACTTTTGCAGGACTCACGAACATTAACATTGACAACGGCACACTTACTTGGCAATCGTCATTAGGAGATCGAATCAGCGTCTGGCGTACTGAAGCAATAGACCACCAAACACGAAACCGTACACACCCCACTCTCGCAACAGACTTCATGCAATTCAATGCTTCAAATAACTCTGCAAATATTTCCAGTTTAACTGAAGATTTAAACGGACATATTGTGGTCATTTTGGAACAATCGGGGACATTCCAACTGGTGAGTGACTCTTCTAATCCAATGGGTGGTTTTGAACTGAACCAAGAGATTGGTTTGGAGAAGGAAAGTGACCAATCATACTTCTCGCCTGGACAGAATGCGATTCTATGGACCGGAATTCTTGTCCTGATTTTATTCCCTGCGCTTTACATTCGCTGGAAACTTTCAAGCGAAGATGTTCTTGACGAAAAGAAGTAATTTAACCGATTGTGCGAGGGGTTAGGTTCAAGACCAGTAGGCAGGTCGCCCAAATGCGGGTGTACTCGCAGGTGTATTATATGGTTAAACCAGCACGACTTCACACACGGTTTGAACGAGCTCGAATTATTGGCGCACGCGCACTTCAAATTGGAATGGGCGCTCCACTCTATGCGAACGAAGAAGTTCTTCGTGAGGCGTTTAAGGAAGAATTGATTTCGCTATATGGACTTGAAGAAGCATCTGTTCGCTTCGTATTAGACCCTCTTAAAATCGCATTGTATGAATATGAACACGATCTTATTCCAATCGATATCGACCCACATCTCGAATGATTTCACTTGTTCGCAGTGAATCCGTAAAATCCGGCTTGCTCAACATCTGGCAAGACTTCACGCTTAACAAGCATAGTTCGTACCGCCCATAAATCGACAAACACCCTGTATTTGGTAGTCGCATCGAGATAATCAACACCACTTGAACCTCCAGTTCCCATTCGACGACCAATCATACGTTCCACCATTCGAGCGTGTGCAGAACGGAAAAGCAACATTGATTGTTCGAGCCCAACAAAAGAATCGATTAATTTGCGAGGCCAAGATAACAGGGGAAGTTCACGATATGATTCGATAAACAACAAACCTGCTCTTGAGCGAGAAATTTCACCTTCTGGGCGAAGAAAGTCTGCAGCTTGTTGGTTAGCAGCCTCAACACGAGCACGGACAGGGGCTTCTTCACCATGACCAATGGCAACAATGTGAGCAATAACGTCTTCACCATGAGCTTTCATAGCCGCAATATGCCCATCGACGAATGCTTCGATGACTTTTGCATCGTCATCTGAACCTACTAACGAGCCATTGATTGGCGTACGAGCAAGCCAAGAGGAGAGCGCTTCTCTTAACGAAGGTTGATTTGATGTTGTCTCAAAATCTGCGAGCACTGCGTCAGTAACCTTTCCTTCCTTGGCTAATTTCTTCATGTGGAGCAAAGGATCCATACCACCCATTCGTTGTGAGTTTTCAAGACCAAGTAAAACCTCTAATTCTCTCATTTGCCATGACTCAAAACCAGAAGATGTGCCGAGTTTATCTCGAAAAGCCAAAAATCCTTGTGGGGTGAGCGTTTCCATCACCTTCCATTGATTGGAAAGAAGCCGAAAAATTTCGGTTACTCGGTCTAAATGGTGAACCATCTGAGGCAGATGCTCTTCCGGCACATGTTTTTGATTGAGAAGTGCATGTGCTTCCTTCAATTCTCGTAAAATTAATTTGAACCACAATTCAAATGCTTGATGGACGATAATGAAATGTTGCTCATCGTTCGATGGGGCAGGGCTATAACCTTCAGGGCCATCCTGAAGAGCCAATAACTCATCCAACTGTAAGTATCCACCGTAAGTCATACGATGTGCAGGTGCGCGGTCGGTCATGGTTTTGCATCGGTGCCAAGCCCTTGAACTCTTCACTCAAGTTAAGCAACTTTTACCCGTACTGGCAAGTGACGCAATTGAGCGGCTTGAACCCTAAATTCAGGTGATTGAAGAGAATGGGAAGAGGAATGAGAGACTCAAAACCTACACTCTCACGGATTCTGATGAGAACACTCATATCACACATACGGAACCCCTCGACATGGGCGTAGATTCTGATACACTGGCAAGTTGGCTGGCTGGCTACGACCGAGACAACATCACGATTGGTGTAGTCGCTTCTCATTCATCTCTGCAAATACTGCATGGTGCTCGCATTGAAGGATTTCGAACACTGGGTATTGCGGTTGGAGAAAATCGAAGACGGTTCTATCAAGCATTTCCCGGTGCCGAGCCTGATGAGTGGTTAATGCTCGAAAATTATCTGGAAATGATGGACTATGCAGAATGGTTCCGTGAGCGTAATGTCGTCATCATACCTCACGGTTCGTTGGTCGAATATCTCGGATCCTCGAACTTTAGAGAACTGCAAGTCCCAACATTTGGCAACAGAGGAATACTGCATTGGGAAAGCAGCCGAGAACGTCAGCGCAAGTGGCTTGAAGCAGGAGGCTGCACAATGCCGAAAGTTCTTGAAGACCCTCATGACATCGACGGGCCCGTCATTGTCAAATATGCTGGAGCGAAAGGAGGAAGAGGATACTTCATTGCTCGAAATTATCGTGATTTCCGACGGAATGTCGACATTGAAGAAGAGTTCACAATTCAAGAATATGTACTCGGGTGCCGCTATT
>CALCOP010000005.1 GCA_937897365.1 uncultured euryarchaeote | reverse complement strand
TTGGTAGTATCGCGGGCTCCAGTTGCACAGGAATGACGACGAGTGGGTTTGCTGAAAGTTGATGACCAACTGGAGCGCCGACCTGTTGCAATCCTGCAGACTGCCCATTTCGGTGGGCAGTTTCAGAAGAAATCCGCTGGGGGGGGTTCAAATCCCTCTGCTCCCATCTTCACTCTTTCCAATTCGCAAGGCCTTTTTGCAAGCAAGGCATATCTTCTTGAATTATGGCAATACCGATAGTATGAGGGAAGTCTATGCGACGTTTACTTGCTCTGTTTCTTTTTGCTATCATGATGGGTCCTATTACTGGTTCAATTGCTGCTGCAGACTATGATGGCCGAAGTGAATGGTCAAGTGTAAACTCTGACGGTTTGCAGTGGATCCATTCGGACCAATCCTTCGAAATCCCTCTCCAAACAACTCCCGAATGGGTCGATGATGACACGCCTTGGTGGGAAAGAACCAATCTTGACTTAAACCGAAATGAGATTCACGACACACTTGAATCGAACATCGGCGTGACTGGAATTGGTTTGGTGTATTCCACTGATGTAACTGAAACCCATCTCAATGCTCTTGAACAACTTGGATTGAACGTTGTTGATGTCATCGAAGCGGTTGACGGCGTACTCTTGGGCCAAGTCAATACTTCTCTGGCTCCAACCCTTGCCGCTCTTGAAGATGTGGTGATGGTCGAGGAATACGGCCATGTCGTCTTCTTCGGAGATGTTCAAACCCTCACCGTCAAGGCTCGAAATTCGAGTTTGTATCCTGTCGGTGCCTGGGACCTCGGTGTCTCGGGTGCAGGCGTCAACATCGCCATGGTTGATACTGGTGTGGATAACGAGCATCCAGGTTTGAATGAGAAATTCGTTGCTGGCTATGATGCTGTTTGTTTTGTTCACTCAGACCCATTATGTGTCGCAAATGGCGGTCGAGTGGAAGACGGTTCCTTCGACCCAGATGATGGAAATCAACACGGCACCGCTTGCATGGGCATGGCTTCTGCAACTGGTATGGATGCCAGCGGGGCACAAACTGAATTCTATGGGGCAGCCCCTGATGCTGCATTAGTCGATGTTCGAATCGGCACTGATGCGGGAGCAGGTCCCTTTGAAAACGCTGCTGTTGAACAAGAGATCTATGAATCTGCTATGAACGGTATTCAATGGATTATTGACAATAAAGACACAGCGTGGCAAGGAGCAGATGGAACCAATTACGGCATTGACATTCTTTCCTTGTCTTGGGGAATCACTTCTCATGAAAGCGGAGGCTCGGATGGCAACTATATGCATGACCAAATTCTCAATGAGGCTATGGAGGCAGGTATTGTCGTGAGTGTTGCTGCAGGAAACGATGGTCCAGATAACGAAGGACTTTCAGGCATGGGCTCCTCTTCACTCTCCATTACTGTTGGAGCAACGGATGATTTGAACACCGTCATCCGAGATGATGACATCATTGCTGGTTATTCCTCCCGAGGGCCTCGTGCTGACAATGGCGATGGTAATCCACTGAATGAACTCAAACCGGAAGTTTCGGCACCTGGCTCAAACATTGTTCAGGCTGAAGGATGTGTAACTTCGGGTATGTGCAGCAACTTGTTCAGTGATGCCTCCAATAACGGCTACACGGGCCGTGGCTCCGGAACATCCTATGCTACACCATCGGTTTCAGGAATCATCGCTTTGATGCTTGAAGCCAATCCGGACCTTTCCCCTGCTGAAGTCAAAGAGGTTCTCAAACTCACTGCTGAGCGTCGTGGTGAAGCAACCCAGCCAGATGTGGACCCGTTTTGGAACCGTGATTTCGGTTGGGGTATGGCAGACGCATATGAGGCTACGAAAATGGCTTTCTTGCTCAAAGAACAGAATTTGACCGGCGCTGTTGATGTTTTTACTCAAGTACACGTCGTCAATGCGTCAGTTAATTCAAGCAGCGATTTGTATGTCATTGAAGGCATGGCTTGGAGCCAAGCAAGCACCGTCAGTGCCGTGGAATATAGAATCGGAAATGGAGCATGGAAGAGCGCTTCTTTTGATGAAACAAGCGGACAACTCGCTGCATTGCAACGCTTTACTTGGACGATTGCGTTGGATCTCGACGCTCTTGACAAAGGCAATCAATCGATTGAAATTCGTGGAATCAATGATGCTGGGGTCCAATCGCTTCCCGTTTCCACCATGGTTATGGGGACTGGAGCGGGTGTCTCTACTGCCGGTGAAGGATTCACTCTTTCACTGACTCTCGGTGGAATGGTCGTCATCTTCATGCTTCTTGCAACGCTCTGGAATGCTCGTATCCAATCACCACTTGGTCTCTCGCCGAGAGACTCAGAGGCTTCGATTGAAGCGGTCATTGAAGCTGATGCAGAAATGGCAGACGCCATTGATGCTATTCTTGTCGAGCAAGCCCCTGAGGGGAAAAAGCGTGGTTAGCGCTTTGAGAAAGCCTTGAATTGAAAAGGCTCTCGTTCTTCGGTGATACTATGCGAACGTTCAGTGACAGGGCTTTGAACATTCAACCGACGGGTGTTCGTAAGATGTTTGACTTAGCCGGTGACGATGTTATTTCATTCGGATTAGGCGAGCCAGATTTTCAACCGCCGGCAGTTGCAATAGAGGCTTTTCATCAAGCGATGCTCGACGGTCGTAACAAGTATACGACTACTGCGGGGTTACCACTTTTGAGGCAAAAAATTGCTGAATCTTGGGCTCCTTATCAAGCCGGTATGGATGAATCTAATGTCTGCATCACCATGTCGGGTACAAACGCTTTGCTGAATCTCTTTTTATCGCTGGTAAATCCGGGTGACAATGTTTTGTTACCAGAGCCTTATTTCCCGCTGTATGGGCCAGATGTCTCTATTGCGGGTGGTCATGCACGCTATTACTCATGCCTGTTTGAGAATCAATTCATCCCTCAGGTTGAAGAACTCGAAAAACTCGTTGATGAGAACACAGTTGCTATTTTGTATAATTTCCCGAGTAATCCAACCGGAGGCACGTTAGATGAGCAGCAGAGGGATGAATTGCTTGCTTTTGCTAAAAAACATGACCTTTGGTTGATTTCAGATGAGGTCTATGATCGAATTGTCTTTGAAGGAAAGCACGTATCCTTCATGGGAACTGGGTATGAACGCGTTCTTCTTGTCAACTCATTTTCGAAAACATTTGCCATGACCGGTTGGAGGATGGGATATATTCTTTCAACCAATCGTGAAGCAATGCAACAACTCATCAAGATGCAATACTACATCACTGCATGCTCCAACGATGCTATGCAATATGCAATACTTGCTGCAATGGAACATGCCAGTGATTATCCAGATATTCTCTCTGCAGAATTTAAGCAACGTTGCGATTTAATTGTTGATCGTTTGAATGCCATGCCCGGTGTAGAGTGCCACAAACCCAAAGGAGCAATCTATGTATTTCCGAAGGTTGATGTGCCGAACATGACTTCTGAAGAAGTCGCTTTAGAACTGCTGAAGGATGGTGTATTATGCTCTCCAGGTTCTGCTTTTGGTCCGTCTGGTGAAGGGCACCTTCGCTTTGCTTACACCATTAGCCAAGAGGAAATTTCAACAGGAATGGATAAGGTCGAAAAGACTCTCCTTCGATTACGATCATAATGCAAGGTGAGTGAATGAGTTTTCTTGCAGGAGTCGGTTATTTTGCCTTAGGCGGTTGTGTTGGCCATGTTTTGCCCCGTTTTCCTACTCTTCTCATGTCAAGGACCAAAGGCTTCAACACCAATTTCCCTCCTCATCCAGAGGCAATCCCACTTTCGCCATATTTGACCCAACGTGTTCTTCATATGCGTATGTTCTACTGGATGGGACTGATTGTCGTTTTGTTTCCACTTGGCCTCGGTATTGCATCAGTGCGATGGGGTAATGCTGCTTTCGGGTTTGGATTGTGGATTTCAAGTGGCTGGTATCTCTTGAATCGACTTCAATCACTCTTTGGGGGTCAAAATCCACCTTGGACGAA
>CALCOP010000004.1 GCA_937897365.1 uncultured euryarchaeote | reverse complement strand
GATGATGAATTGGAATCGTATGTCATAAAATTGGCCCAACGATGTGGAAAACACATTTCCGTTGCTGACCCACTGCTTGACGCGACCCTTATGGATGGTTCAAGAATTGTCATGAAACTCGGTCATGAAATCTCAACACGTGGTTCAGCATTCTGTATTCGACGATTCAAAGACGACCCGTTCTCACCTGCAGATATTGTCGCTTTCCGCACAATGTCCTCGCTCATGGTAGCCTATCTTTGGATTGGATTCCAAAATGAAGTCCCAATGTTGTTTGTCGGAGGAACTGCATCCGGCAAGACGACAACACTGAACGCAATGTGTATTTTCATACCATGGCAAATGAAAATTGTCTCCATCGAATCAACACGTGAAGTGAACATCCCTCAACCAAACTGGGTTCCTGGTTTGACTCGACAAGGTTTCGGAGGAGAGTCAACAGAGGGTGTTATTGGTGAGTTCGAGTTGCTCAAGGCAGCACTTCGTGAGCGGCCAGAATACATCATTGTTGGTGAGATACGTGGTGCAGAAGCCTACGTTCTGTTCCAAGCCATGGCAACAGGTCACTGTGCATATTCAACTGTTCACGCAGACTCCGTTCCCTCACTTGTCCACCGATTAGAAAACAAACCAATTGATATCCCGCGTGTTCTTTTACCAGCACTGGAAGCCTGTTCTATTCAAATTCAGACCCGTATCAACGGAAAGCGTGTTCGTAGAACGAAGCAACTGGTAGAGATTGTCGGAATTGACCCGAACTCACTGGAAATCATTACCAATGAAGTATTCCGTTGGGATGTTAATACCGATGACTTCATCTTTAGCGGCAAGTCGTATGTTTTGGAAAAAATCATGGTTAAACTCAATTATTCTCAAGACGATATGCGCCGAGAATTGCGCACACGTAAGCGGATTTTGGAGTGGATGGTTCTGAACGACATCCGAAAAGCTGACCAAGTGTCTCAAATTGTAACTGAATACTATGTGCGACCAACTGAAATTTTGGCACGTGTTGATGGACTTCGTTGAAAGCAATACATGGAAGTGAAGCAATGGACTTGACCACATGGCAGAGGATATGTAACCGCATCCTCGGTCGTTTACTCCGTAAGCGCGCTCGCCGTGACAAAGAATTGTCTGAAAGCCTTGTCAAAGGTTCAATGCCGATGATGCCTGAAGTCTACCTCGCTACTGCGATTATGACGACGATTGCCATCACACTCATCTCTTGGGCTTTCGTATCGCTCTTCTTCATCCCAGACATTGGAATCATTGCGTATTGGGAAGGCATACAAGATGCATCAACTGTGAACTATTGCTTCGAATGGGAGTATTGGAATCAAGATTTAATCGATCCATCCAAACCTGGTAATGGTTGTGATGGATTCGCATACCAAGTATTCCCGCCATTCCTCAAAGTTCTCATCGTTGCCATTGGTGGCCTCGTCGTTCCTTACTTCGCTTTTACTTACAACAAAAACGGAGCAAAACGAGAAGCTGCTCGACGTGGAGACATGATTGAAAAATACCTTCCTTACGCTGCATCATACACTGCTGCAATGTCTGCAGCAAATGCAACACCATCCAAGATTTTTAGATCTCTTGCCATGAATAAGGAAATCTATGGAGACGTTGCAGATGATGCTGCCATGGTCTACCGGGACGTGACTCTTTTGGGTTATGACCTGATTACGGCGATGAAGATGAGTGTCGATCGTGCTGCATCTGTGTGGTTAACTGAGTTCTTCCAAGGGATGGTTGGTACGCTGACTGCTGGTGGTCAATTGAAATTGTATTTCCTAAATCGCGCTGAACACTACATGCGTGAGAACAGAACACGTCTCCAGATGTTCTTGGAATCAATCGCTTTACTGGCAGAATCCTACATTGTTGTTGCAGTCGCAATGCCTCTGTTTTTGATTGTCATGCTGGTCATTATGTTCTGGGTTTCCGGTTCCGGTGCGCAGATGTCAGAGGGAATGTTGTATGGGATTGTTCTTGGCTTTGTTCCGATGATTCACATTGCTTATGCAGTATTAGTCTGGACCAGCAGTAAAGAACAAGAAATGTGAAGGGAGGTGAGGAAATGGCGCGTAAAAAGGAGAAAATCACCGTTAAACTTGACTTACCCAAGGACGATTCCACACTCACAAAACTCTACGCTATTCTCTTTGTGTCAATTCTTTTGGGATTATGTACTGCTACCGTTTGGGCTACAAATTCGGGTTTTATTCCAACGCAAAACGGTGAACCAATGTTTACCAATTTGTATTGCGGACTCACGGCCAAAGATTCACAAGGCAACTCAATTGGAGAACAATTCAATTCAAATGTCAAACCTGATTATTCTGCAAACCAGTCGTGTTCCATCCTGCAAGATGCTCCTGACAGAGTTGTTTGGGAAGGTGAAGAATGGAATTCGCTGACCAAGCAAGGGAAAAATTTCGATGTCCCCGGAGTTGACCCCCAACAAACAGGTGGGATTACGGTCTTGCAACCTTTGTGGTTGAATTGCAGTGTTACTGCCGATACTCAAACGGATTACATTGTAGCAATCCGCTCTCAAAGCGGTGATATCATGGGTAATCCGTATACCGGTACTACGGATACAGCAAATGATGATTGTAAAATTGAGATGAACTCTATACCTCCTGACACGCGCTATGAGTTGCTCGTCTTTTCCATGGAAGAAGGGAAGAGAATCTCTTCGTTTACCTTCGACATGACCGTTCACTATTACGACGGAATCCCTTCGAACATGAACAACATGTCGTTTTGGATAGGCCCTGAAGTTGAGTTAGGACCGAAATCGATTCGTCCGTTCATCTTCCTCAACTTCTTTGGAATGATGTTCTTCTTCTTCCTCTATCCGGCCTCTTTTTACTGGGAGCGTGTCGAAAACGCAAAGAATGAAGTTGAGGAAAAGTTCCCTGATTTCCTCCGAGACCTCGCTGAATACTGGAAGGGGGGTCTCTCGATGACGGTGGCCATTCAAACCCTTGCAACATCAGAATATGGGGCACTTAATGACGAAGTCAAGAAAATGTCCGACCAGTTGAGCTGGGGTATCAAATTTAGTGATGTTATCAAGCAGTTTGCCGAACGTGTAGGCACGCCTTTAGTTCAAAGAGCGATTGCACTGATTGCAGAAGCAGACCGGGCCGGTGGAAAGATTTCAGATATTCTTGTCACTGCAGCGAACGATTCACGTGAACTGAAGTTCCTTGAAGGTGAAAGACGACGAGCAATTGGATCATACATTGCGGTTATTTGGACTTCATACTTCGTTTTCCTTGGCGTTATTGTCACTCTTGCAGTTGTCTTTATTCCTGCTATCGCCGGCTCAAACTCCAGCGGTGAAGAAGGTGGTGACAGTGGCGGACAGACCATTGGAAACATGACAATTCGAAACATTGATCCGTTGTTTTTCCTAACTGTGTTCTATTATGGTGTCACGATGCAGGCTGTAGGAAACGGTACGATGGCGGGTCTGATGTCTACCGGAAGATTCTCCACAGGTTTCAAGCACTCAGGAATGATGATTTTGGTTGCCTTGCTCGTATTCAATTTCTTGGCATTTACGCCCAATTTAATTGGAATCACTGAAGTTCCTGGCCTCAATCCTTCATCGGGTACCTTCGTGCCCACGCCGTTGTTCCTTGGGTGATTGAATGCGTCATGACGAAGATGCTCAAGTTCACATCCTTGAGATGCTGACCTTGTTTTGGTTATTCTTCATGTCCGCAACTTTCCTCATTCGAATTGATGTCCCTGATGCACCCAGTGTAGCTCATGATGCAGCATTAGAGATTACCGGAAATGATGCTTTTCGATACGGCATGAGTTTAGAAGCCGAGGTATCGGGTGAAAACCGATTAAGTGAATTACTGCAAAACGGTGAACTTGATGACGCTTGCTTTCTGCTGCAAAATCAAATTGCTGCTGGAAAAGAAGCAAACTGTTGGTTAGCACAAAACAGTGGAACTTCCGCACCTTACGGCAATACCGGAACCCCTGCGGGAGAAACTGTCACTGTCCACCATCTTCTCGCTATTGATGAAAATTCTTGGACGGTAACACTGGATGTTTGGAATAGAGGAGGTGGTGCTTGATGCAGCTGAGAACACCTCAATTCGACCAAGACAGAGATACGGGACAGATGCTTCTTGCAACCGGTGTCGTGTTGCTAATGTCTTTACTTTCCATGGCCATTTTCGGAGTGAAAGTTGCAGGTTTGACAATGCCTTACGAAACTGCATCCGATGGAGTGCTCGTCACATCCTTAGAAGCTGTAGATGCGATTCCTGAACTAACAGAAGCTCGCACCCACTTATGGATAACTGGAGGACTTGAACCACTTGAAGCGGGAGAAACTGCATATCAAAGCGTCCATGATGACATACTTCACCATGGAGAAATCCGTGGCATCGAAATTAAAATAATCAATATGCATGTCAATGAAACATCGCCCACAACACTTCATTTCACCGGTGAATTGGGTATTTCTGATGGTTCAGCAATGCTAACAACTTCGATTTCCTTCGATGTCGTTCATGCTTAACGCCGTTGAACATGATCGTTCCAGGCAAGGTCTAACAGATGCTTAATTCGGTCAGTATCTTTACTCACCCTTGAAAGGTCAACAATAGGCCAAGATGCAATTTTTGCACGCTCAATCAATCCATCCTGGATTGCTCGAATTCGTTGAAAGGCAGCAAGATAGCGGTCTGGACGGCGAAATGAATGGGCGTCCCGAGAGCGAATCATCGAGCGGTGGCGATCCTCTTCACCTACGGCCATCACCAATCCAACTGCAATTCCACCTGCTTCACGCCAACTGCGCAGTAAGCGCTCACTCGGATTGATGTGAACCCCTTCAATCAACAAGTCAATACCTTCACGTCGAGCACGGTCAATGGTTGCGACAATACCCCCTTCAACGGCTTGACAGGTATCCAACCAATCGATGACTGGTTCTCCCGAACTACCGCGTGAGAACGATGATCTGTGGAGAGCTGGTTCCTTTCGCTCTTCGTCACAAGAGCGCATGATTTCTCGAACGGCATCAGTAGAAAGAAGTCGGGCAAAACCTATGTCCGCTGCAAGTTGAACTGAAGCGGTTGACTTTCCAGTTCCAGTTGCGCCGGCAATGACCAGCAGGCGTGGAGCACGGTCTGCAATGGTTCGAGCAGCCGCATCTGCCAAACCGACCTCTCGAGCCATACTGTATGCACAGAGAACTCGCTTCAAGATTCTTTTTACCAAGAATCAATACTTTTCCGTTCTTTGAAAGCAAGTCGGGTCAAGCGAATGCCTTTGAGGGGATAACCCTTGGAGCGGAATATGAGCGTAGAACAAATGTTGATTGACGGAAAATGGTGCGATGCCGAAGACGGTGCAACTGCGGAAATACTCAATCCTGCAACAAGCGAAGTTATGGCAACAACTCCCAAGGCGACACTCGGTGACGTTCATCGATGTGTCGACGCATCAAAAGCAGCGTTCAATGATTCGACTTGGAAGAATATGGACCCTGCTCAACGAGGTCGTATCCTCAATAAGATGGCACAAGAAACCTATGCAAAGGCAAAGGAACTCGCAGTCATCGAATCCAACAATAACGGTAAGACATTCAGGGAAGCACTCTCTGAAATTCGCTACGGTGCTTGGACGCTCGAATACTTCGCTGGACTGTCCGATAAAATCGAGGGGAGCACCATTCCAGTACCTGGAAACCGACTCAATTACACGCTACGTCAGCCACTTGGCGTAACCGTTCACATTATTCCTTGGAACTTTCCGCTCCAACTCGCCTTGCGCTCAATTGCACCTGCACTTGCGGCAGGTTGCACGGTGATCGCTAAGCCTGCATCTTGGACACCGCTTTCCCTACTTGCATGGGCGAAGGCAATGGATGAAGCAGAAGTTGGACTTCCTTCAGGAGTTCTTCAAGTGATTACGGGATCTGGTGGTTTGATCGGAGATGCTCTGGCAGGTCACAAAGGCGTTGATGGAATAGTTTTGACCGGCGGCGTTCCTACAGGTCAAACCGTTATGGCAAAGGCAAGTGAAAACCTAACTCCAGTTACTCTTGAACTCGGTGGAAAAGGTGCGAATATTGTCTTCCCAGATGCCAACCTTCGATACGCTGCAAAGGCGATTTGCTTTGGAATCTTCATGAACGCTGGACAGATGTGCTGGGCTGGCTCTCGACTTATTGTTCACGAAGATATACATGATGAATTAGTTGATGCAGTCGTAGCCGAAGTCAGCAAATGGAAAGTTGGCCCTGGAATGGAAGAAGGGGTCCGTATTGGAAGCCTTGTTCATCAAAACCATCGAGATGAAGTCATGGAAAAATTGGCTGCTGGACTCGCAATGGGTGGAGAAATCGCTTGTGGTGGTAACATCATTGAGGGGGATGGAGCATTCATGGAAGCAACTGTTGTTACTGGAGTCGATAAGGAAAATCTCCTGTTTAATGATGAATTATTCGGACCCATACTATCGGTTACAACCTTCAGCGAAGATGCTGAGGCATTATCTCTGGCGAATGATTCACCGTTCGGATTGTTGAACGGTATTTGGACGAATAATCTGAGTAGAGCACATTCAATGGCACGTGATTTAGAAAGTGGTATGGTCTCGATAAATGAATATCCAATCACATTCCCTCAAACTGCATTCACAGGTTGGAAAAAATCAGGTATCGGAGTCGAACAAAGTCAAGATGCAATGCGATTCTACACCAAGGTGAAGAACGTCAACATCAAACTTTGAGGTGAACAAATGAGCGTTGAATTCAGTGATATGAAACACGGAATACGACTCATTCGTTTCTCAGGACAATCTGCCACTCAATCCTTTTCTCGAGAATTTTTACCGATGATGGCAAAAGCGATTGACCAAGCTCTCGCTGAACCTAAAGTTCAGGCATTGGTCCTTACTGGAGAGGGAAAATTTTTCTCGGCAGGTGCGGATATTCATGCATTTGCTCAATCAATCAAAGACGGTGATGCACCGCAACTCATTCGAGATCTAACTGGAGTCCTCCACCCACTTTTGGTCCGAATGCGACAATCGCCTAAAATCACTATCGCAGCAATCAATGGTGCATGTGCGGGTGGAGGGCTCGGTTTAGCTCTGGCCTGTGATGCGAGAATCGCTTCTACAAAAGCCAAAATGGCTGCCTCGTATTCTGGCATGGGCTTGTCACCCGATGGCGGGACAACATGGCTTTTACCACGACTGGTTGGAGACCAAGTAAGCAGGAGATTCTTCTTTGAAAATGAGGTATGGGATGCTGAGCAGTGTATATCAGTTGGTGCTGTGGATGCTTTAGTCGAAGATGAACAACTTATCGACGCAGCAGTGAACATGGCCAAACGATGGAGTCAGTGGGGAAGCCACACAAAGGAAGCAACAAAGCACCTACTTGATGTGCAATCGACTCAAGATTTTGAAACACATCTTAAGCACGAACGAACACTGATTGAGGCAGCAGGTACAACTGAAGCATTCAGAGAAGGTGTAACCGCTTTTATTGAAAAGCGAAAACCTGATTTCAGTGAAAAATGAAACATTCTTCAGAAGTTTGAACATTATTCTGGCAACTCAGTTTCTTCTGCTTTTCCTGAAGACCAGTCGTAAATCCCCTTACCAGTTTTCTTACCCAAACGGCCTGCTGCAACTAACTTTTCCAAAAGAGGGTGTGGAGCATAAGCATCATCATTAAATGAAGATTGTAAGTTTTTGAGAATATCGCGTCGAACATCAAGACCTACGAGGTCGCTCAATGCAAGTGGTCCCATTGGGTGTTTGTATCCAAGGACCATTGCTGTATCAATGTCCTTGGCACTTGCAACACCATCTGCAAGCATTCGAATGGCTTCATTGCCAAGTGCAACACCAAGACGGCTTGTTGCAAATCCTGGAATATCTTTGACCAGTATGGTCGTTTTACCCATTGATGCACCCGCAGACTGAGCTGCTGCAATCGTCGCATCGCTGGTTAAATCATGGCGTACCAGTTCCAGTAATTTCATGATTGGGACTGGATTAAAGAAATGCATTCCAATGACGTTCTCTGGGCGGGAAGTGGCTGCAGCAATGTCAGCAATTGAGAGCGAAGAAGTGTTTGTTCCGAGGAGAGCATGTGGTGGTGCTAATCGATCAAGTTCCA
>CALCOP010000003.1 GCA_937897365.1 uncultured euryarchaeote | reverse complement strand
GACATCCAGGAGTTACTCCAAAGAGATGTTTATGTGAATGATAAGAAAGTAGGAAAGATAGTTGGTGAACGTCACCATCCGAATGAAGCACGCGTGCGATCTATGCGATTGCAAGTGGAATCGGATGTGGCAGATGAATTTATGCGCAAGCCCGCAGAACTCGTGCCTCTACCAAAAGAACTCGTACACAGTATCCGAAACGACGGAACTGTCAAGCTTTCAAAATCGATGAGAGAATTACAACGCAGATGGAGAAACACCGTACGCATTGATGAAAAACTGTATGCACCAGATGAAATGCTCGACCGAGCAGTTCTCGACAACCAAGGAGATGAAATCGGTGTTATTACCGATTTATTCAAGGTTAAGCGAACCTACAAAGGTGTCATCGTACAAGTTCGAATAGGAATTCAGAAGCAATACGGAGTCGAAGCTCAACTTCGAATACCAATCAATGCTTTTTCGAGAACTCGAGAACGCCTCGATGAGGTTGTTCTTTCTCGAACTTTCGACAAAGTACTTTCGCTGCCATCATACATTTCGATTAACGAAATGAGTGATGAAGAAGAATGAGATTACACCGCGTTGCAATGACCGATTACACTCCGTCACTCTTATGACGGGGAGGTCAGTCGCCGAACTACAGTTGCGCGGGTAGCTTAGTCGGTTGGAGCACCCGGCTGATAACCGGGAGGTCGCAGGTTCAAGTCCTGCCTCGCGCACTCAACACCTTGCTTTGGTTTTGATTTGGGAGGTTTTCCTCGACCATTTCACTCGCAAAGAACATGAAGGGGCAGTGCTTCGCTCATCACAAGGGAATCACATGGTTGTTCTATCTGGGAGTAATTCTCGCTTATTAGCGGAACAACTTGCTCAATCTCTCAATTGGGAGCATCACCAACTTGAAACTCGACGATTTCCAGATTCTGAAGGGTATATTCGCATCCCCTCCGAAACCATTGAGGCAGTTCGAAACGAACCAGTCGTCCTTGTTTCGAATACTTTCCCTGATGCAGGAATTGTGGAAACACTGCTCATGCTTGAGGCTATCAACGACGTTCGAAAGGGGAATATGGAAAATCTTCGTGAAATTGGACCTCAATCCATGACGGATGTTGGTCCAGGAATTTTACTTGCTGTCCCATACTTTGGATATTCTCGACAAGATAAAAGATTCAAACCTGGTGAAGCTATTTCAGCACGAGCAATCGGTCATCTTCTCGCTTCGCGATGTGATGGTATCATCGTTTTTGATCTGCATGCTCCGTCCGTGCTACAAGACTTGCCCGTGCCAGTTGCATTTACGTCTGCAATGCCAGAACTTGCCCATCATCTCCAAGAAACTGTCAAGCCGGATTTTATTCTCTCTCCAGACAAAGGCGCCATTGAAAGAGCTTCGATGGTAGCAAAAGAAATTGACTGCGAATTTTCCTATCTCGAAAAAACAAGAATCGACGCTCATACTATTGTTCACAAAGCCAAAAATCTCAACGTTGACGGAAAAACCGTCGCTATTGTAGACGACATGATTGCCACTGGTGGAACAATTTGTCGAGCAGCAGAAGCGTTGAGAAACCAAGGCGCCGTTGCAGTTCATGCCGCCTGCTCTCACGGATTGTTTACTGGTGGAGCGATTGCGCGATTGATTCGATACGTTGACGGAGTTCATGCCACGGGCTCGCTGTCAAATCCACGAGACGTGATATCCGGCGGTCCGGCACTTGCTCGAGGGGTAAACGAGTTGTTTGAACGCCTTGAATGGAAACTTTAACCTTTCAGTATCCCTTTTTTGGATTGAGAAAAATTGAGAAATGCTTCAAATTAAAGAAACTTCGACAGGTGTTTCTTTCCGTCGTGTTTATATCCGCGAGGTTGTGCGGTGGAATGCCCTTAACATGAGGACAGAGTGATTCCAGTGACTGTACACGTGCAATTTGAAACCCCAGAAGAAGTATCGAACCAAATCTACGACATGCTACAAGCCAATTCCAACGGCCGTATCAAAAAAGGTAGCAATGAAGTGACAAAGACCGCTGAACGTGGAACTGCTCAATTCATTATTTTGGCAGAAGATGTCAACCCGCCTGAACTTCTTGCTCATGTTCCGCTCATCTGTGCTGAGAAAGACATTCCTTTCGGATATGTTCCTTCACAAGAGCACCTTGCACAAGCTGCTGGACTTCCAGCAGGTGTCAAAGCAGCGTCAATCGCAGTTATGGAAATTAACAAGGGCGCACAAGAAATATTTAGCAAAGTTGTTGAAGCCATTAACGGTCTCAAGGCTTGATTGAAAAGATGGAGATGACAAAGATGAGCGAAGAACTTGGTGGATGGCCTGCTGAAGTCGTCGAAATTGTCGGCCGCACTGGCATGACCGGCGAGGCAACTCAGGTCAAAGTTCGTGTCAACGATGCTCCAAACCCACGTGACGTTGGAAGAATTATTTCTCGAAACGTGCTCGGACCTATTCGAGTGGGTGATATTTTGATGCTCAAGGACACTGGCCGAGAAGCCCGTAAGTTGAATGCACGGTGATGAAAATGCCTGAACGAAGAATCTGTAATTTCTCTGGTGAAGAGATCGAACCTGGCACGGGCATGATGTTTGTCCGTAGAGATGGAAGTGTCTTGTGGTTCAAGAACTCGAAGGCACGCAAGAACATGGTAAAGCTCAAGCGAAACTCTCGTCGTGTAAAGTGGACTCGACACTTCGTCAAAGGTGGCGTTTAAGCCACATTTAACTCAAGTTTTACTTGATTCTTTCAAACCACGGCGGGTATTTGCTGTCGTTGTTATTCCGTATGGCTCATAAAGGGGAGTCAAGTGGGCTGATTCGGTGAACAACATGGAGACTACATATGTAATGGTCAAGCCAGACGGCGTACAACGTGGATTGATTGGAGAAATTATTGGAAGATTTGAGCGCAAAGGCCTCAAGTTGGTTGGACTGAAGTCCGTTGTTCCAAGCCGAGAAACAGCTGAAACGCACTATGCAGTTCACGCTGAGCGACCATTCTATCCCGGACTCATCAAGTTCGTAACATCTGGACCTGTTGTCTGCATGGCATGGCACGGTAAAGATGCAATCAGTGTTGCCCGAACCTTGATTGGAGCAACCAACGGCCGTGAAGCGTCACCCGGAACAATTCGTGGGGACTTTGGAATGGATATGGGTTACAACATGATTCATGGTTCAGATGCTGCTGATACCGCAGAATTTGAACTCGGACTCTGGTTCCCAGAAGGTTTGATGGATTGGGAACAAACCATTACATCATGGGTTTATGAATAACTGAGTCATACAGTAGTTGATTCATATGTCTGACGAAGCCAGCGATGGAGTGGCGGAAGTCGAAGAAACACTTCGTCAACCAATCGTCGCAGTTACTGGGCATGTCGACCATGGCAAAACCAGTTTGCTCGATCTCTTGCGTTCAATCGGTGGAAGCAAAACCAATGTCATGAATCGTGAAGCTGGCGGAATTACTCAAGAACTTGGCGTGACCAATGTTCCTTCACAGTTACTGGTGCAAGCGATACAAACCATGCCGTTCAAAGAAAAACCAAAATTCGAGAGTCCGGGTATTATTTTCCTTGACACACCCGGTCACGAATCGTTTGGTTCGATACGCAACCGAAGTGGAAGTGTCGCCGATATAGCAATACTCATTGTTGATATTGTTGAAGGCTTCAAACCACAAACCATTCAAAGTATTCAAATTTTAGAGGAAAACAACATTCCCTTCATCATTGTTGGTAACAAAGTCGACCGTATCCATAGATGGGAATCGAAACGGGGACGTTCTTCTTGGCAATCATGGAATGAACAGTCGAAAGATGTCCAAAAGATGGCGGATGAATTCTACTACAAATTACTCGGAGAAGTTGCTTCACATTCAAAATTTAATCTGGCAAAATATTGGGAAGGAATCAAAACATTTGACATCAAAAATGATCGACTCTTTGTCCCTATGAGCGCCAAAGAAGGAGAGGGTTTGCAAGATTTGCTCTTCGTAATTCTCGCAATGGCAGAAAAGTTCGCTCGTGAAGAACTCATCATCCATGAGCACGATATGGCTGAAGGATATGTTTTGGAATCTCGTGAAGAAATCGGAGTTGGAAAAACAATCGATATCATTCTAACCAAAGGAACCATTCGTGTAGGTGATAGTGTAGCCTACAATACAAACGATGGTCCAGTGGCCGATTCTGCGCATGCAGAAGACTCATCAAGCGTTAGAATCCGTTCAATTCGAAAGCCAATAGGTATGACTGAAATGCGTGATGCGGGTAAAAGATGGGAGAATGTTGAGTCTGCCTCTGCAGCGGCTGGACTGAAATTAGTCATTCCTCGAATGAAAGAGATTCACATTGGAAGCAAAATTTTCTTCCCAATGCCGGGTGATGATTTAGAATCGATATTCACTGAGATGAAACTTGAAAACAAACGAATTCGAGATGAAGCACCGATTATGTGTAGCATATGCGGTGAGGTCCTCTCACGAAAGGAGTTCTCTACAATACATACGAATCCGGGTGCAGCGGGGAAAGGATTCTCACAAGGGTGCCAAACTGCACGAGAGGTTCGCGAAGGTGCCGTTGTGAAAGCAAGAACCTTCGGGGGACTTGAAGCAGTATTGTATGAACTCAAAAAGCGAAAGATTCCAATCAGCCATGCAGAAGTAGGCCCGGTCAATAAACGCGATGTCAGAGAAATATTGGCAACCGGAAATGACGAACATAAATTCCTCATTGCTTTAGCCGTAAAAGGAAACGTCCAAGTTGAAAATGAACTGAAAGAAGCGGCTAAATCAAAGAAAGAAGTGGATTTCAATTATGTTCAAGGGGACATCCTCTATCAGATCATGGACCAAATCGATGAACTGATTGAACAAATACGTGAAAAGGCCGCTAATTCTGATGATGGGCCTGTGTTCCGACCAGCCCAAATTCGATACCTGAACATGTCGTTTAAGGACAAACCAGCTGTATTTGGTGTCCAAGTTCTCAAAGGGCAAATCCGAGTGGGGCAAGAACTGCTTCGTAACGATGGCACAGGACGTGTCCTCGGGAAAATTATGTCCATTGGCACTGATGGAGAAACCGTGGCACACGAAGGACAGCAAGTCCCTATCCAAGTTAACATTCGATTTTCGAGGAGTAACATTTCTGATGATGAAATATTCTATGGAAATGTCCTTGAAGAAGACTCAAAAAATATGAAAAACGTGTCGTTAACGGAATCTGAAACAGATGCATTCATCGAAATTGTCAAGATTCACCAAGAGATTTTACAAGAATACAGTTACGGTTTCGGATGGAAGCCATAACCCGGCTCGAACAATTGTTTCATTCATGCATTTTTGTTTGACATAATCACACCTCACATTCATATATGGATAGGTGAGGTTGTAAAATTATCCTCGGAGGCTACAATTATGGAAACCGGTTTATCTGCATCACCTACAATGGGTCAAAATCCCGCTGCACAAGACTTGATTGGGACGGTGTCTGCCATATCCAACAGTTTGATGAGTGAAGTTGGAAAAGTCATTATCGGTAAGCCTCAAAACCTTCGACGCGTTACTGTCGGTATCTTGTCAAACGGAAATATGCTGCTCGAAGATTTTCCTGGATTAGCAAAAACATTACTCGCAAACACGTTCGCTCGTGCACTGGGATGCAAGTTTAAGCGAGTTCAATTCACACCTGATTTACTCCCTTCAGATATTATGGGTACATACATGTATGACCAAAAATCCGGAGAATTCAAACTTCGTGCTGGTCCTCTGTTCTCAAACATCTTACTGGCTGACGAGATTAACCGTGCACCTCCCAAGACTCAAGCCGCACTGCTCGAGGCAATGGAAGAGAAACAGGTAACTATCGAAGGAATTACCCATAAACTTCCCGCTCCTTTCGTTGTTTTAGCAACTCAAAATCCGATTGAGCAAGAAGGAACCTACCCGCTCCCTGAGGCACAAATGGACCGTTTCTTGATGAAGATGAGTATGGGTTACCCTGACCGACCGCAAGAAAAAGCAATTCTTGCGCGCCGAAAACTCCGTGGTAAAGACGGACACGATGTTGAACAAATCACCTCTCCAAAGAAAGTCGTTGCTATGCAAAAGGCACTTGAAACCGTCCACGTTGACCCTGCAATCCTTTCCTACATTGTTGAAATTGTTCAGCGCACTCGTGAAGATCATCGCGTCACCAACGGTGCTTCACCACGTGCATCACAATCCCTGTTCAAGACAGGGCGAGCTGCTGCAGCGATTGCTGGACGGAATTACGTCATTCCAGACGACATCAAAGGTATCGCTCTACAAGTTATATCCCATCGAATTAACATGAAGCCCGAAGCAAAGATTCGAGGAATTACCGGCATGCATATCGTTCGTAAGATTCTCTCGGAAGTTCCTGTCCCTGTCATTCAACCTGCTTGATTTCCAACAGGCGAGGGCCTGTATTGAAAGGGGAAGACCATTCTCATTCATTTTGTCCGAGGAGGTGCGAAGTTGAATCCCTACAAAATGGTCATTGCTGTTGCGAATCAGAAAGGTGGTTGTGCCAAAACAACGACTGCTGTGAACCTCGCCGCTGCATTAGCCAAAGGCTCCTCTCGACAAGGTCTGCCCAAAGCCAAAGTTCTCCTCATCGACCTTGATCCTCAAGGGAACTGCGCTACATCGTTCGGTGTTGAGAAGAAAAACATCAAGAAGACGGCTTACGATCTCCTCGCCAATGATTCAGGTGAAGAATTACCATTGAT
>CALCOP010000002.1 GCA_937897365.1 uncultured euryarchaeote | reverse complement strand
AATAACTCATAAAGAAATCATTCAGAAAAGTCGTTTTTCGTTTTTTTCAAGCCACTCTAAATTAGCGATTGTCGTTGGTAGCGACGGGCCGAGTGCATCACAAAGCTCGGGCCCCATACTCTGCTCTAAAGTTCCCAATGATTGAGCAAAATGAACGATGGAGGTTTTATCCAGGCCTAACAATGGCCTTAACATCCGTAGCGAAGTAACCATTTCAATTGCTCCGAGGTTCCCAAGCGTTTGAGATGAAACTTGTCCGAGATTTTCACCGGTAAGAAGATGTGTTGCTCCGATGTCTCTACCAACCAAATCTGCAAGTGAACTGTAGAGACGTTTCATGTGAATGAAGTATTCTGAGTGGCACCATTTCTCAGTAAATAAGGCCAATTGCTCGGCTACGGGAACAACCGTTAGTCGTCTCGATAATTGGTTTCGTGCTGCATCACCGAGCGGGCCTTCAAAATTAAGTAAATAACGAAGTGAAGCAATGGTTTTTTGCTCTGCTTCAGGTCCGGTTACCGGCTCCTGAGTGCAGTGGATTGGATGAATAAACCATCCCTGCTTCAGCATTCGGGCCACAGCTACCGGTGAATCTATACCGCCGGAGACCAAAGCGATGCACACCTTTTCTTCGACCATGATTGGTGCTTCACCCTTGAGGTCAAGAAACCACCTCTTCATGGGGATAACTCCACATGAGTTCTTGAGGGAGAACCTTACCGGGCAAACATGGAACCTTATTCCAAAGAACCGGCTATGTTGATTGAAGAAGTCTTTCCAGGCGATACAAATACCTACGATACGTTGTTTGGCGGTCGGCTTCTTTCTCTGATGGATAAGGCGGGAGGTATCTCTTGTTCGAAGTTTGCTCACAGAGAATTCGTTACAATTTCAATCGATACTTTGACATTCATCGCACCCGCTCGCAAGGGGGATTTGCTTGAAGTCTCTGGCAAAGTCGTCTTTACGAGTAGTCATACCGCCTGTTCGAAAGTTACTGCGTTGGCAGTAAACAAATCGACTTGGGAGAAGAAAAAGATTTGCGAAGGATACTTTTTCTTCGTTGCCATAGATTCAATGATGCGGCCAATTCCAATCCCTCAATTCGTTGTTGAAGAAGAGAGTGAAAAACTTGATTGGGAACGAGCGAAGGAAATTCGCGAACACATGCTTGCGATGAAGAACAGTTAACATCAACCCTTACATTGATGTGGGGCTCACATTTGGACGAAACATGCCTGTCCTCAACATTGCGATGATCGGTTCCGATGAATTAGCTCGTGAAATCGCCAAAGCAACCGACCAAAGGGATGTTCACACCTATGTTCACAAGGAACCGGGTCAAAACGGTCCTCGAATCCTTTCACTGATTCGACCAGCTAAATACCCGGAACGCCTTCGTCCTTTTTTGAATGCTCTTTCCGCCGCACGCATAGGTTTGATTGAAATTACGGAGGTGAATGCCACCTTAGGAGAAGCGCTCGTCGCTTTTGCAAGTGCAAATATCCTAAACGGTATTGCCGTAATCAATCCACCTCAAGGTGAATGGATAGATGAGGATCAGGTCAAAATGCTGTTCAATCAAGCCGGGTTACAAGGCTGGACTTTTGAATCATCAGACGGTATACAATTGCGGGACACTTTGTATCAACATATGGACAATATATCCGATGAATTATCTGCAAGTGCAAATGCACCTCTTGTTCTCCCTGTTGACCAATATTTCAACGTCAAAGGTATTGGTTTAGTCGCCATTGGGTATGTTCAGTCTGGGTCTGTGAATGTGCATGACGATGTGCTTTTGCTGCCGGCGAATGGCACTGGGAATGCCAAATCACTGCAGGTTATGGACGATGATGTATCTGTCGCAGTCGCCGGAGATCGAGTTGGACTCGCCCTGAGAAATGCCAAAGAAGAGCATCTCGGCAGTGGAACACTCTTGGTTCGACCTGCGATTGAAGATAAGAAAACCAATACCAGTATCCCGCTTGCCGTTGTATCACATCAAAGTTCACTGATGAAACTCAACCGCTCTCCGTTCCAAAAAAGGGTACTTGCAGAAGGTGATGTCGTTCATGCGAGTGTCGATCTGCAGTTTGTAGTGGGAAGAATTGGTTCTGTGGTCGGCGAGGATTTACGAATCGATTGGGATTCGCCCTTATTTATTCGCAGAGAAAATCCGGAACCTACGCTCATCGCACAATTGGATTCAAAACCGCGAATAATGGGGAACGCAGTCCTCACCCTCATCGAATAGGTTCGGCGCTGAAAAAACAGGTGAAATATCGCCGTCAAAATGCAGTGAACAATCGGTGGTTTGATAACCCAGCACAATCGGTTTGCGCGCTGGGATGCGCATTATTGAACAGGAGAGAGGTCCTGCAAGTGCAGAAGATCATGAGGTCTTCAAAGCGTTGCACTTAGCAGGCTCGGGAAAAGTACGTGCTTCGGTTGATGAGCGTACGCTTTCTCTTGAAACTCGAAAAGGCCATACTCTCGATTTGAGACTATCAAAAATCACTCGGGTCCATCACCATCACACTCGCTTAATTTCGTTTGGATATGCCTTGTTTGGGTGTGGGCTTATTTACGTAGCAAAACGTATTTTGATTCCCGATCAAATGCAAATTATGGCAGCGGTGTTGGGCTTTGCCATGATTCTTGGATGGTTGGGGACTCGAAAACCAACACTCACTCTCGACACTGAAGTTGGTGACTGTCACACCATCACTGGCAACGATGCATCTCTCATGCGTTTGGCAACTTTACTGAAACGACTTGAAAGTGGTATGACTTTAGAGGATGCTCGAATTGGCCTTGACATTCTCGAACGAGATACGGAATTTCCACGAACCAGTTTACTCAACCTCCAAGAGGTCCCTGTCGAACCAGTTCATCTTCATGCTCCAACATCGATTTCTTCATTCCTCATGAATGAACTTCCCGAACAAGAACTCCCTGATTCGATTCTTTCAAGCAGCATCTTTGACAATGAGATCGACTTAGACTTTGGTGAAACTGAAAATACAGTTGCTGATTGGATGCAAGAGCAAGATGCAGTCTCGCAGCCTGAACGACCTTTACTGGGCCATGGTCTTCTGGAACGCGGAATTGCGAATGCTCATGATCGTCGAGGAACTCATCGTTCACCAGTTCAACCTGTAGAACAGCCTCGTCAGCAATTCCTCGCCCATCCTCATGCACCACAACCTGCCTTACAAGAACAAGCGCCAACTCCATCATACCAGCATATTGTTCAAGCAGCAAATATCGAGATACCTCATGAATATCGGGCACCTCTACCCACACAAATACCGCGTTCTTATCTACCGAGTTTTGTGAATAAGGATGGAGCTCATGTCCCGGGGCATAACAATATTGTAGAGGGTTATGGAACACATTCTGATTTGGAGACATTCCGTTCACCAGATGCAATTCTTCCACATGTCATTGAGGAAGAAACAACATCACTCATTGAACAAGCTCGTCGAGAAACACCCCTCCTACCAGAGATTCCGCAAGAGCGAAAAACACGACAACATAACGTTAGCAGTCGTTTACGCCCTAAGGATGTAACCCGTTCGGATTCACGACTACGCCCGAAGGTTCGCTCAATGAAGAGCCAAGGGAATCGAATTCGTGAGATGGTTGTGCCTGCTGCAACACAAATGCTCGGAGGTGCTACTGATTTTGCCTCACGTTTACTGGTTCGGCGTTCGCCAACAAAAAGGAGTTCAACTTCGACCCAAGAATTACGCCAACGCTCAGCCCAAACTCATCAATCAGAGGCAATTGAATCAATTCGAAATTTGGCCCAAAGCCGAGGTGGTGAGTTACCTGACCATGAAATAGAACCGATGCTTGCACATATGATAGAACGTCAAACAATTGTAGAGCAGGAACTCCATGAAGTTAAGCAACCGACTCCACACCTTGATGAAATCTCTTTTGAGGAATTGAAAGACAGTAAAACCCATCATGCAGAAAATGCTGGAAAATCAGGATTACCTCGCCTCGATGTCTAAACTTTAGTTGAGCATTTGACTGAATGCTTCAAGACGATGCTCAAAACGTTCTTCAGTCATTGAATGCAACCCTTCAATTCCGAACGACTCAAGAGTAAAACTCGCAGTCACGGTTGCGGAAAGGAGCGCATTTCGTAATTCATTACGACTTAGTTGTCCGGTGCCTGATGCCAAGTGAGCTGCAATTGAGCCTGCAAAAGTATCACCACATCCCGTTGGATCCACAACGTTCTCGGTTGGATATGCTGGAAGAGAAATGATATCCGGGCCGTGGAAAGCGATAACACCGTGTTCTCCACGTTTAACTACTAAAGTATCGACACCCACCATATCAATGACCTTTCGAGCGGCACGAACCAAATTTTCGTCATCCGCTAACATTCGAACTTCTCCATCATTGATGATGATAAGGTCTACTTTTTGCATGACTTCTATCAATGAATCACGAGCAATATCAATCCACAAGTTCATCGAGTCCAACATCGAAAGCCGTTGAGGGTTTGCTTGTTTGAGAACACTTGACTGCAAAGCAGGATGGAGGTTTGCACAAAAGGTGATATTTGGAGATTGATGGGATTCAGGGACCTTTGGTTCAAAGTGCTCAAACACATTGAGATGTGTTTCATGAGTTTGCGCTTCCGCCATTGTTCCGTGGTAAGACCCCGACCAGCGAAATGTATCTCCTTCAGCAGTTTCAATACCTTGCAGGTCAAGTCCACTATCAGACAAGAGTACTCGGTCTTTTTCAGCAAAATCTTCACCAACCACGCCGACTAAACCAATCTTTCCAAGCGAAAGCCGCTTGGCATGAAACGAACATGCAAGTCCTGCATACGTAGCTGAGCCGCCCAAAGCGTCCTTGACATGGCCAAGGGGGGAAACTACACTGTCATAGGCAACACTACCGACGATTAATACATCCATGAGACGGCCAATGTTGGAGGCTACTTGTCCCTTTCGTTTCGTCGAACTGCTCAACCGAGTAACTCTTGATGCATGTCAATATATTGAATCGTGATATTTCTCTCGAGGAAGTCTTCCTCATCCATAATTCTCCTGTGAAGAGGAATGAGGTGCTCAACTCCAGAGATTACAGTCTCATCTAAAGCGGTACGCATTCGCTTTACTGCATCTTCTCGGTCTCTACCCCAAACCAGCAATTTAGCCAAGAGGGAATCAAAACAGCCCGGCATTTCATATCCAGGATGTGCATGTGTATCGACTCGGATTCCATAACCTGAGGGGAAATGGCACTCCCAAAGTCGACCTGGGCTTGGAATAAACTTGCTCGGGTCTTCTGCATTGAGCCTACATTGGATTGCATGACCTCGCCAAACGATATCTTCTTGTTCAACTGGAAGTGGTTCTCCTTGAGCAACGCGAATACCTAATTCAACTAAATTATGACCCGTAATCAATTCTGTCACAGTGTGCTCTACTTGGACTCGCGGATTGACCTCAAGGAAGTAAAAATCACCATTTGCATCACGAAGAAATTCGAATGTTGCTAATCCTTTGTATCCAACAGCCTCAGCACCTTTGCACACTAATGCTCCAATCTCATCTCGCTTCTCGTCGGTGAGCCAAGGCCCTTCTTCAACGAGTTTTTGGTGACGGCGTTGTATTGAACAAAACCGTTCGCCGAAGTGAATCGCTTTTTTACCATCACCGAGAACTTGGAATTCGACGTGTTGAGCACCTTGAATGTATTTCTCTACAAAAACTCGCTCATCCCCAAAGGCTGAACGTGCTCTGGACTGGCAAAGTTTCAGTGCATTTTCAAATTCACTGGATTTCTCAACAATTTGCATACCAATTCCACCGCCTCCTGCAGCAGCTTTGATGATAACGGGATAGCCAATTTCTTGGGCTAAGGCAGTTGCGACCTCAGGATCTGATATAGATTCTGATGAACCTTTTGCAGTAGGTAATCCTGCAGCTTCCATCGCCGCTCTTGCCTCAATTTTATCGCCAAGTAGTGAAATAACATCTGCTGATGGACCAATAAATGTGATGCCTTCTTCGTCAAGACGGCGTACAAAATTTGCATTTTCAGCGAGGAAACCATAGCCGGGATGCACCGCATCACAACCCATCTCCTTAGCTGCGTGAATGACAGACTCAATATCTAAGTATGTATCCAGAGGGTTTGATTTGTAGTTCGCATAAGCGACATCAGAAAACCTCACTGGAAGAGATAATCGATCTTCACGGCCGTGGATTATTGCCGCTTCAATACCCATATCGCGCAGCGTTCGAAGTATACGAAGAGCAATCTCGCCTCGGTTGGCAATGAGCACACGTTTGAATGCCATAACCGACTCGAAGAGGAATTACTCTATGATGCCAACGGTTCAAACGATATTGAAAAAGGTATTTTTCTTTACATCTGCTCTTCACCGAACTAACCATTTTTATTGGAAATTGGACATAAAGAGGTTAATTATTTTCATTTTCCTTACTTTTTCAAGTAAAAATACGCAAGTTTGATATCATATGAATGCAATGGAGCCGTGATGCGTGGACACCAAACTGGAGCGGAGGCCCTCGACCGATTAGCAGGAATTGATCTTAACCAAGATGGGAAAATTGTAAATTTAATTATTTGTGGAAATTCAAAATTCTATGATTTTTCATGGCTTGAAGAACATATTGAACAATGGGGGCAAGCAAACGGTTACCCTGACCTCATCATCATAGGAGGAGCGAGTGGCGTGGACTATCTTGCAGAGCGATGGGCCAATAACAACAACATCGAACTCGCAGTATTTACCGAAGCGTGGAATGCCCCTCGGCCCAATTCAGCACATGATTCCGGAAGACCCGAGGCAGTCGCTACTTTAGCTCGGACAATGCTTGAGAGGGCAACACATATGCTCGCTTTCCCAGGTCCCGATTCTGTATGGACCAAACGTATGGAGGAACGAGCAATTGAACAAGGTGTTCCTGTCACCAGCATACCTTTGCCAGTGCATGGGCTTGAATAGAGAGAATCAATCAGTAAACGTCACGCAAGTATCGCTTTTGTTCTTTCATCATCGTTGTTCCAATGAAGTGAGTCGCATCGTCTTCTGACATTCCACCATGTTCGATGGCGATATCAATTAAGGCTTGATGAACATCCTTCGCCATGTATGTCTTGTCGCCACAAATGTAGAAGTAAGCACCGTTCTCAAACCATTGCCAAATCTCTTTACCGTGCTCCTTGAGACGATGTTGGACGTAAATTTTCTCGGCTTGGTCTCTCGACCATGCGGTCGTGAAACGATACAAATCACCGCTGTCCATCCATTCTTCAATCTGTTCCTTGTAGTAAAATTCAGTCTTCGAAGATTGGTCTCCAAAGAATAACCAATTTCTGCCTTTACCGCCGTCAAAGACACGCTGCTCCATGAAGGCACGGAATGGGGCAATTCCAGTTCCGGGCCCGACCATGATAATATCAACATCCTTGTCATCAGGGAGAACAAAAGACTTCGTCGGCGACATAAAGACGCCTATTGGGTCACCAGAAGTGTCGATTTCATCTGCCATGTAAAGGGTGCACAAACCTCCACGAGGGCGATTATGATACTCAAATCGAACAATACCAACTGTCAGTTCGACAAAACCTGGGTGGGCATCATGAGAAGAAGCGATTGAATACAATCTCGGCTTGAGTCTCGCGGTCAATTCAAGAAATTCTTCAGGAGAATATTTGACTTTGAATTCACGCATGATGTCGATGTAGTCTCGAGTCCAAAGGTAGTCCTCAATCGCCTTTTGATCTTCGAGCAGTGCTTCGACTTTGGCTGCAGGGTCGTCAGCGGGTTTACTTGTAGCCAGTCCTGGTGGGTTTGATGAGGATTCTGTAGATTCCCATTCATCGTTAGAGCGGCTACGAGCAATAATTTTGAGCGAAATTTTCATTCCCGTTGAAACAACTTTTTCTGCCAATGATTGGACAAATTTCTTGTTTGCCATGTGAACCTCAAAATCCTTTTTCAACGCAGTGTAAAGGTCTCGCTCGCCATTGTGCGTCTGAACGATTTGGTCACGATCCCATCCTTGAATTTGAAGAAGTTCTTCGACAATATGAGGTGGGTTCTCAGCCATAACTCCCAGAGCGTCACCGACTTTGTAATCAAGTTTGGAATCGCCAAGAGCGAAAACAATGTGCCGAGTCTCTTTTCGAGAGCCTTCGCCGTTAAGGATGTAGTTCTCAGTGATTTGGGTCATGTAAGGATTCTTAGCACTCCATTCAGATTTTGATTCTGGCTTTGTTTCTTTGACTTCCTTAACTTCTTCAACGGCTTGGGTCTCTACCACTTCTTCGTCTGAAGTTAGCGTTATTTGAATGGAAACCATAGCCGGGATGACTTTGTCGACCCAAACTTGCCATTCCGGTTCGAAATCGACATCGCACAATTGTATGTCAATGGTTCGATTTGCTCCAAGCTCGAGGAGTTTGTTGTCCCAATCTATTCCCGCTTGACAGAACTCATCGTACGAGGTGTCCCCAATTGCACAAACAGAGAAGTTCACTCCGCTTAACTGCGGATTCGTATCGCAAACAGAACTCCACAAGTCTTCAGCATTATCAGGCATCTCACCTTCGCCCCATGTTGAGGTGATAATGAGGATTCTCTTGTGATTTACAAGTTCTGCAGCACTAAATCCATCCATATCGAAGATTTGAGATTCAAGGCCCGCCTTGTCTGCGAGTTTCTTAGTGCTTTCAGCGAGTTCCTCGGCATTGCCAGTTTGCGAGCCGAAAAGAATTGCGAGCGAGTTGTCGTTCTTGCCTGCCATAGGACATCACTGCTCAACCACGAGCGAGGTTCCCTATCGGCGGGGGTAATTGAAGGTTCGGAAATGAGCGTCGGCCTCAAAATTACGATGATATGAGTCTCCTGAGTTTCAGCGATACAATTCCGAAAAAAACGAGTAGTAAAATTATGTCGGAAGAAGCGTTATCCGTCGAAAAAGAACCTCCAAGGGTAGGGGTACAAACGGTTCTTTATATGTTGATTAAACTACAACTGCCTATGACTCAAACGAGCAAACCCACAGCAGTCATTGTTGGAACAGGCCCAGGAGGCCTTGCAAGTGCAATGCTGCTCGCACATTCCGGCATCGACGTCACCATGTTTGAAAAAGAAAGTCAAGTAGGTGGACGAACGAAACTGGTTCACAAGGACGGATATACCTTCGATCGAGGGCCAACATTTTTCCACTATCCTGAGGTCATCGAGGAAATTTTCCAAGCGGTGGGTCTCGATGCACACAAGGAACTCGGCCTCATGCCTCTCGACCCGATGTACCGATTGGTATTCGGCGCTGGTGGTCACATCGATGCAACCAGCAATCTTGACGAAATGACAGAGAGAATTCGAGAACTTGCGGGAGATAAAAATGCGAACGGATTCAAAAATTACGTCACGCAAAACCGGAAAAAACTCGAGCTATCAAAACAGTGTTTGCAAACACCGTGGACCAGCCCGCTCAATGTCCTCACCAAAAGAGCAATTCGAGTTGCTACTGTTCTCAAACCATGGGCGAGTGTTGCAGGTGACTTGAGTAAGCACTTTGACGATGAGCGAATCCGGCTTGCAATGTCTTTCCAAACCAAGTATTTGGGAATGAGTCCGTTTCACGCCCCTTCGCTGTTCACTATTCTGGCGTTCCTTGAATACGAACACGGCATCTTCCACGCAAAGGGAGGATTAGGAAGTATTACTGCAAGAATGGGTGAACTTGCTCGAGACATGGGCGTCAATATACACTGCAATACTCCAGTTAAATCCTTGATTTATGAAGGTAAAGATGTTGTAGGTGTTCGCATAGAGGGTAAAGAAATACGAGCAGACAAAGTTGTTGTTAATGCTGACTTTGCTCACGCTATGACGACTCTCGTACCCAACGAAAAGCGGAAAAAATGGTCGGATAAGAAACTGAAAAAGAAGGGTTACTCGTGTTCTACCTTCATGCTCTACCTCGGTGTTGACAAACAATATGATTTACCTCATCACCAAATTTTCGCATCATCTCAATACGAGAAGAACCTCGAGGAAATCACCAATCATCGGCTTACTTGGGAAGACCCATCCGTTTACGTTCAAAACGCGAGTATCACTGACGATAGTCTTGCCCCAGAAGGACATTCAACTGTCTATGTCCTCGTTCCAGTTCCGAACACACATGACTCTATTGTTTGGGATGACATTAAATCAGACTACAGAGATGTCATCATCAAGCAACTGGCCAAGCTCGGATACGATGACATCGAAGATCATATTGTTTCGGAAACGATTGTTACCCCTGATGACTGGGGAGCATCAGACATTTACCGAGGCGCTGTCTTTAATTTGACTCACGACCTCAAACAAATGCTATGGAAGCGACCACAAAACAGATTTGAAGAAGCAAACAACCTGTATATCGTCGGTGGTGGCACTCACCCAGGAAGCGGACTACCTACAATCTTCGAAAGTGCACGTATAAGCAGTAAACTCTTGCTTGCTGACTTGGGTATTCGTGCTGACTGGAATGGCGTCGACTCTTGGTTCCAAGACGTTCGTCGTCCGAAAGTCAAATCTCAAAAATCAGCTGCGACTCAATCATCCAAAAATCCATCAGGTGACGGGCATGCTGCGTAAGATTATGTTTGCAGTGTTAACTGCAGTCATGCTTACTCCCGGCTGTATTCAAATGGATTCATCAAACCTTGATTCTGATGAAGAAGCGAAACCCATTCCGTTTGAGCTAACATTCGAATCGAGTACTCTCGATCGTAACGAAGATGGAGGAAGCACATTTGACTTGGAAGACGAACTCAAAAATGGACCAGTTATGCTGCTATGGATAGGTTCGGGTTGTTCTGGCTGCCATGATTGGACTGACATGATTCGTGAGAAAATGGATAATGGCGAGTTGAGCGACTCAAATGTCACCATCGTCAGCGTTCACCGCTGGGGTGAATTTGAATCGCAGGAAGATGTAATGGATGTGTTCGGCACGATGGACGAATCTTCTCATTACACTCCGTGGACAGTTGCGCTACCGACTCCCGAGACGGAAGCCTATGAATTTGGTACCGGTGAGAACACGGGTGCTTCCATCTACTCTGCCTACGGAAACCCCGGCACTCCAACCCTGCAAGTAATCGCTCAGAACGGCGTACTCGCATGGCAATCGAAAACCTATTGGGCGAATGAGACAGTATTCGATGAAGGTTTTTCCTTCCTTGAACAATAGACGGTTGATGCGAGAACCTAAAGACCCCTGTCGAGTAGTCGTTTTCAGCAGCCGCCAATGCTGCCGGTGAAAACCATGGGTGAAGGCATTAAACTTCCTATGCTTAACGGCTTAGGGCGTACAAACCGCATAGACAATTGGTTAAAGCAACCGTTGGCTATGGGATTTGGTCTAACTGCTGCGATGATTTACACTGCATGGCGACTCTTCCTCTTCCCTGAATCCGTATCTTACACTCTTGAAGGGAGCACGGTTATGTCGCCAATTTTTTCACCTAATGTGCTGGAATGGAAATTATTCGGGCTCAATGAATGGAAACATCCTTCCTGGGTTAATGCAGCAATATTGGTCTTGTGGATTCCTTTCGGATTCCGTGGAACTTGCTACTACATGCGACGTGTCTACTATCGTACCTTTTTTGCCAGTCCTACCGCATGCTGGGTTGATGAACCCGAAATTAACAAGGCTCTTGGCTACAAAGGTGAAAAGCGTCTTTTTGTCGTGAATAATCTCCACAGATATTTTCTCTATGCTGCGATGCTTATTTTGGTCATCAAATGGTGGGATGTGACGCATACACTGCATTTCCACGGAGGATGGGGTGTGTCAATCGGAACTTTCGTGATGGGAATCGAAGCATTCTTGCTTACCATGTATGTGACATCTTGTCACGCACTTCGACACCTTGCAGGAGGTGCTTTAGATCGATGGACGACTGGAATTGGTCGAGTACGAGGTAAATTGTTTGGTAGAATCAGTATATTCAACCGCTCACATGGTTTCTGGTTTTGGACGTCTTTGACATTTGTTTTCTTTGGTGACATGTGGGTATTAGCCGTAAGTGAAGGATACTTAAGCGATATATCGCTGTTTGTGATTTGAGGTGTTTGCAATGACTGAAGAATACACAAAACACGAATACGACGTCATTGTTATTGGCGCTGGAGGAGCAGGCCTACGTGCCGCAATTGAAGCGGCAAGAAGTGGGGCTAAAACTGCAATCATCACCAAATCTTTGCTTGGTAAAGCTCACACGGTGATGGCTGAAGGTGGCTGCGCTGCTGCCTTACAAAACGCAGATCCAAGAGATGGATGGAAAGTTCATTTTCATGATACTATGAAAGGAAGCAAATGGCTCGCAGACTGGCGAATGGCTGAATTTCACGCAAAAGAAGCACCTGACCGAGTCCGAGAATTAGAACTGTGGGGGGCAGTGTTTGACCGCACACCTGAACACACAATCAATCAGAGAAATTTTGGTGGTCATACCTTCCCTCGATTAGCGCACGTTGGTGATGCAACTGGTTTGGAACTTATTCGAACCCTACAGGAGAGGGGTATTCACGAAGGTATTGATATCTTCATGGAATATACTGTCCGCCATCTACTCAAAGAAGGTGACAGAGTTACCGGGTGCGTTGCTTATACACGAGTTGACGGTGACTTCCATGCCTTCTCTGGCAAATCAGTGATTCTTGCAACTGGTGGTATCACACGATGTTGGTCGGTCTGTTCAGGTTCATGGGAATATACTGGCGACGGACATGCCCTTGCTCTTTGGGCTGGAGCTGAATTACGCGATATGGAATTTGTTCAATTCCATCCGACTGGAATGGTTTGGCCTCCCTCAGTTCGAGGTATTTTGGTAACGGAAGGTGTTCGTGGTGAAGGAGGGCGATTGACAAACTCTGAAGGAGAGCGCTTCATGTTCAATTATGTTCCAGATATGTTTGCTGGAGACCATGCAGATACTATTGAGGAATCGGACCAATGGGTCGAAGAAGTTGTCTCTGGAAAACTTGCAACGGTTCGGCGCCCTCCGGAATTACTCACACGTGACGTTGTTGCAAAGGCAATCAACTCTGAAGTTAAAGCAGGACGTGGAACCCCTCACGGTGGCGCTTACTTGAACATCGCACACCGTGGAGAAGAGGCGATTTTGAAGAAACTTCCTTCTATGCATCACCAATTCAAAGAGTTAGCAGGGGTTGACATCTCGAAAGAACCGATGGAAGTTGGACCAACGGCACACTATGTTATGGGTGGAGTTCGCGTCAATGCTGAAACTCAAGAGAGCAATGTTCCTGGCCTTTACGCCTGTGGAGAAGTTGCATCAGGTTTACACGGAGCGAACCGCCTTGGTGGAAACTCACTCTCTGATCTCATCACATTTGGAAAGCGTGCGGGGGAGTTTGCTTCAAAACGTGCAAAAGACCTTGCGCAACCGAGTATTGACGATGTCCAAGTTCAATCAGCAATCGAAGTCATGCTTGCTCCACTCAAGAGGGGTGAAGGAGAAAACCCTGGCCTTATTTACGACGCTATGCGTGATATGATGCAAGCGAAAGTAGGAATTATTCGAACCAAAGAAGAAATGACTGAAGCCATGGATGACCTAAAGGAATTTGATGTCAGGCAAGCGAAGTGCTACCCAGGAACGTCTCGAAAGTATAACTCAGGATGGCATCAAGCACTTGACTTGAAAAATATGGTCGATGTATCGATTGCCGCCACACTCGCAGCTCTCACTCGCGAAGAAAGCCGAGGCGGCCATACGCGAGATGATTTCCCCGGAGAAATTGAAAAATGGGGTAAAATTGTCAATATAGTTTACATGGAAAAAGGAGAAATCAAAATTCGCCAAGAAGACGTGGAAGAAATGCGTCCTGACCTCAAAGAAGCAATTAAGGAAGTGAAAGCAATGATTGCTGAACGTGCGGCAGAACAATCTGGGGGAGATGATTGATGTCACTCAAAGGTAAAACACAGGATTTCAAAATCCTACGTGGGGAAGGTGATGATGCAGATCTTGAAGAATTCAGCATCGAATTAGATGAAGGAATGGTCGTCTTAGATTGTGTTCACCGCATCCAATATGAACAACAACCTGATCTATCGGTTCGGTGGAACTGTAAGGCTGGTAAATGCGGCTCATGTTCAGCAGAAATCAATGGGCGTCCACGTTTGTTATGTATGACGCGAATGAGTGATGTGGTCGCAGAAACTCCTGAAGGTCAGGCCATTGAAATTCGACCAATGAAAGCATTCCCTCACGTTAAGGATTTGGTGACGGATGTTTCTTGGAACTATGAAGTTGCTCAAAGAATTAAACCGATTAATGGTCCTGAAGAAATGAATTGGGAATTCAACCAAATGGAAGCAGACAGAGTTCAACAATTCCGCGAGTGTATCGAATGTTTCCTCTGTGTCAACACGTGTCACGTTCTTCGAGACCACGCATTGTTCGATGACTTTGCCGGGCCACGAAACCTCGTCCGACTTGCTCAATACGAGATGCACCCCATGGATACGGAAGATAGAGTTCCGGAAATCAAAAAGGAATTCGGCATTGAATATTGCAACATCACTCGATGTTGTACTGAAGTATGCCCGGCTGGAATTCAGATCACCGACGATGCAATCATTCAGTTAAAAGAACGAGTGGTCGACCGATACTATGACCCTCTACAGCGAATTTGGCGCACGATTACTCGTAAGAAAGTACGATACTGAGTGGTCATCGTGTTACAAGCGTACCAAAGCGCAAGAAGTCTGTCTGCCGTGGTCCTCGGTTTTGCTTTCGTTTGGGTTGGAGTTCAACACTTTACAGATCCTGATTACTTTACTCCAATTGTGCCAGCAATACTTGGTTTTCCTGACTTTTGGGTCTACGTAAGTGGAGCTGTCGAAGTGATTCTTGGATTTGGCTTAATTCTTCCAGTGTCTCGAAGACGGGCCGGATTTTCAACTGCGATTTTCTTGGTGTTCATTTACTGGGCGAATTTGAACATGTGGATGAACGATATTGCTGTAGGTGATACAAAATTAAACACAACAGGTCACATAGTTCGAGGATGTATCCAAATTGGAATGATATGGCTTTCGCTGTGGATTGCGGAATGGCCTTTAAGAAAAGAGAAGTGAGGCTTCAAATCTCTCCGAAGAGAGAGATGAAGCGGCGACCCTTGCGGGGACAAACTCGAATTTTCAAGTTTGAAGACAGACAATCAAGTTGTTATGGAATCAAAGGTGTTCGATTCCGGACTTCTTGACATTGGCTTTCTTGATCTGGTCAGGAAGCCAAGCAGGTCCATTAGCTGGCTTTGGAACCATGCTAATGCTGCCGGTAAAGACGTGGACACGCTTGGTGCCACGCTCACGTAGGCGTATGTTCGTATGTCCGCGGGTTGCAGCTTTGAGGGCTGCGCCACGGGGTTGTTTGCTAGCAAAAACCTGGCTCGTATCTTTTCCGTTCTCCATGAGAACAAAGTATTTTTTATCAGACATTTTGGATTACCTCCGATAATTGACACCTTAGTCAGGTATATAGTATTTAGGGCGATTAAACGCTATACTGCGCCCTATAAGCGTCGCAGTGACCCATTCCAGAACCGTTTTTTCGTGGATAAAGCCGCAGTCTATCGTTTAGAAAATGGTCGTTTCAAAATTAAATTCGCCACCAAATTTTTCAAACCAGAGATAGACTCAAAATGGTACTTCACCAAGAAGAGAATTCTATCATTTTGTATCTTGCAATTCAAGAAGGTCGATCTGTTCATTACTGAACAGAACCCATTGTACGACAGTCCAGCCATCTGGCATTTCACCCTCAAGCCACTCCCGGTATTGCTCATCACTCCATCCGGTGGGTTTTTCCAATTGCTGTGATTGCTGTTTAGAATCCTCTGGCTGATTCTCTGCTTGCAGTTCTTCAGACGCCCAGACCGGCTCTTCGGTATTTTCTGACTTTTTCAAAAACGAGGTTAAGACAAGTAAAACCGTTAAGGTTGCCAAAACAAAGACCGCAACACTCATTCTCGAAAGGCTTGTTTCTACCGCATCATTTGTTGAATTCGTTTGTTGGCATGAATCACAGATTGGTGCGGGAAGTAATGTGAATTCAAGCGTAGAAGTGTTTGATTGTAACCATGAATCGATGCAAGTGACTTCGACAAACAATGTTAGGTTATTCAAAACTGCAGTCGTCGGAAACTGGAAATCTAAATCCGCAGTCGTTGTATCCTTCGGCAGGAGCGTCACCTGTAATTGAGCGAGCTGAGTCTGATTTTGGGACACACGAGCCGTACACGTGATATCGTCAATACCGTCTGCATCGTCAACAGAACCCGAGAATGTGAGTATTTCACCCGCAGTAAGGTTTCCCTTCGCCGTGAGCGTTGTGACGGGAATAGCATGATAAAACTCAACAGGTACATTCAACGACTTTGATAACCCATCAACATCATAAATACTGAACAGAATCTGTCCATCACCATCTATGAAGGTGCCGTCAAGTCGCAATCGAAACTTATGCAGTTGCTCATCGTCTGCAAGTGTTGTATTAAGGGGAAGACAATTTTGAATTGATGGGTCCTGAGCAGAAATTTGTCCTAAGGAGGGAGCTGGAACAGACCAACCCAACTGACTAAGGGTCGTTTGCATCGATTGTATCGGTCGCTCACTTCGGAAGTGAACCAATAAATAGCCCGTATTTCCAAAACGTAACGAGGTCATAGGTCCATTATCATCGCATGTGTGCGAAGACAAAATCTCAGGAATAGTGAGAAGGAAAGGTAGAGTATAAACCTCTGATAATACAGCTGCATGCTGTCCAGTCAACTCAAGACGAAGTTCGAGTTCACCACCTTCTAATGCAGTGGAAATTTGTGGTAATTGTATCAAAAGGGGTGAAGCGATGTTCTGTGAATCAACTGGAATTGTGCTTTGCTCAGCACCAGGCCACTGTATCATTAAATCGCCGGTAACGGATGAAGACGGGTCGTCAGAATCGGAAATGTGGATTTGAGCATACTCGTTTCCTCCGCCTCGGACACTGTCAAGGATTCGTCCCTCGCTGTCGACAATTTCGATTGTTGCAAACGGCGCTCGGTCACTCACCGAGACAATCCGAGACTGGAGTAAAGCCCCATCCGATTGTCGAATCTCAAATTCAATGTCGTCGAGAGAAGAACTTACTTCTCGCAGATAAGAACCGATGTAACAATGATGACTTGAATCACCTTGAGCGGCATAACTGAGATTGGAAACTTGGCCAGCAGAGGCGGTTAAAATTGGATGCTGTTCAATGAGATCATAATCTGCATCCAAAACGCACATCGTGACAGTGGTTGCCTCACCACGGAACAATCCTCCAGTTGGACGGTATGGGAGTTGATTGATACCCGACCACGAAGGTGAGTCGATTCCATCAAAATGAGGTCCAAACCACTGTGCTTGAGCGTCGACAATCGCGGCTATATCTGTTTCAAGCGTAACTCCAATTTGTTGACTTTCATCGTGCGCAGAGGCTCTAATCACTAAATGTCCGAGTTCCATGGAGGTTGGAAGAGTAATTGACGACTGCCAACGTAATGCATCTACGCGACCCGTCGTTCGGGTGTACCACTGCAAATTGGTGAGATTAGAGATATTCTGCGTCACAGCCCAATCAACATCGACCGATGTAACATTGAGGTCATCAGTGGCTTCAATAGTACAAATGAAATTATCTCCTCGAGCATAAATTTCAGCATCACAGTATATTTTTTCGACTGAAGGTGGAGCATTTACCCAAATTCGCAAAGTGACCATGTTATTGGCTGTATTCCGCTCTTGAGAACCCGCAGTCGAATTTGAATATCGAATACGGAGGTCCATCCATCCTGTTTTTTCTGGAGTGATAGTGAAGTTGTACAAAACGCTCGAACCGTGTTGATCTCCACTGGGTAGAGTGAGGTTACTACGATACATCTCGATATTGCCTTGAATGTCTTGAACCAAGAGTGTTCCATTGGAAGAAGACATTCCTAAATTTTCAATCGCCAATTGAATTGTCGAAGGTTGCATGTATGAAGCATTGTCGATTTGGCGAACATCTATCAGATTGATATCGTGATTCAAATCGGCGTAAGGAGCCATCTTAGGATCGCCTACAGTAACACCCATCCAACCTGCCTGAAGATTAGCAGCGGCATGGGATTCTGCTAAATTGAATCCGTTTGCATACATGACCATCAATGTGCTCGGCGTACCTACTGCTGTTAGATACGGCTCGTAGACGTAACCTTTGGCTCCGGATACGCCGTCTTCAAGTAAATCAGCAACAAGTGATTGCCCATAACTGGTATCCCACTTAAACGAGCGACCACTGGTCGAAACAGCAGTTTCAGCAATTGAACCATCAATCCAAGAGTTATGGGGCCTAATTGGATGTAAATTCATCGAATCAAGATAAATTGAGCCATCTGTAGATGTGGCGACAAGGTCCAACGGAACTCGTATACGAAAGGCGATCGCATTGGCATGTGGTCGGAATCGAAAGGTTCTGGACTCCCACGAGGGTGCGAAATTTTTGCCGTCAGATTGGTTATCCGAAAGGACCGTTCCGTTCTCATCAAGTCCTTCCACCTCAATTGAAAATTCCCCATATACATCTCCCAAACGCTGACCATGGAGACTAACGACCCAAGCATGATCTTGAAGTTCTGCAGGAAATTCGTATGTTTGTTCGATCGATGCAGCAGCCTGTCCATTACCTGAATAGGCAGAACAATCTTTGTAGATATCGCGATGCAACGTCGTTATCTCGTGATCTTCCAGAGCGGCGTTCCAAATCATAACATTGTCAATCATACCTTGGAAATAGGCACTTCCTCCACGGTTTACCCCTAATTTGTAAACATCAATGTTATTCAATTCCCCGGGTGAAAATGTGGTGCTACGAACCAAAACGCCGTTGAAGTATTGATGGGCAGTACCGTTGTCAAAAACCGTAACTAAGTGAGCCCATTCTTGGGCTTCAATTTGACCAAATGTGTATGACTGGTTGTTGGCCAGTCGCCAATCCCCGTTGTAAATAGCATGCTGGAACGACGCATTTGAACCCGCATTATGGTCGACCGCAAATACCGAGGAGTAAATTGGCAAAGTTGTAGAATTCGCCCAGACCCACTGACTCACAGAGAAGTTTCCGACCCAATCCTCGACGTCTACCTCCAGCCAATCGTCTACTCCGTCATACCAAAGACATCCTCCATCCACACACGTGCGCCAATTGGATGAGTTCATATTGTTCAGGGTCAAATTCGTCGTTGAATTAACCGAATCATTGGCAAAAAGACCCGAACCATCTTCAAATTCCCAGTGATGAATGAGATTCGATTCTGAGGGGATATAATTTTCAGCAAGAGAAAAGGCCGAAGCCGGAACAAAAGACTTGCTTTGATTGGGCCCTGACCATGAAAGTTGCAAGCCATGAGGTCCTCCTCCTTGGAAAAATTCGATTTTGAAATCATATTTACCTGCATCATATTGACCATACTGGGAACGCTCCACCATGCCATGAGATCCGTAATTTGTGACAAGACTTTGACCATTTATCCAGAGTTCTGAACCATCGTCAGAAGTAAGGTAGAAGGTCCAATTACCAGTTTCAGGAATCTCAATAAGACCGCTAAATCGGGCTCCCCAATCGTTTTTGAAACGGTTATCCAAACCAGGGTAAGCTTGTGAGGAAGAGGAATACTGAAGTGAGGGTTCAAGTCTTACATGATCGGGGGTGCGGTCAATGAGAGAGGGCATAGAACCGGTATTGAAACTCACGCCATCGTTATCGAAATATTCTGCAAGAATCCCTTGCGTCCCGTTACCAGATTCTTGAGAGCACTGAGCAGAAACCGATGCTTCCAACGCTGATGAACCATCTTTTTTCACTTCAGATTGCGTCGACCATTGAAAACTGTCGCCAGAAGAAAGTGTTGGCAAAGTGGAGTTCCAATATCGAGAACCGCTCGAATATGATGTGTCAACGGTATCAAAGCCGGCATTTGGAAGCAAATTTGTACCCCAATTTCCATCATTCGACCCCCAAGATGCATAGCCCATTACATTGGAAACATTCGTCAAAAATTCTGAAGTTTCGTCGAAAAGAGTAGGTAATCTCATTGTTCCATTGAGTTCAGATTGCGCAGTATACAAATCATCATTCCAAAACTTGTAGCCCGATTCGTTGCGATTCGTTGCTAAATCTAAAGCAAAAATACCGCGTTGACCTAAACTGTTGTTCGCCTTTTCAATAAGACCGAGAGCAGTTTCGACGGTATAACCCGTCAGTCGAGACATGAGAAAGAATCCATATTCTGCGCGAGAAAAGGCTTTCATTTCACCATCTGCGAGCGGACCGTAACCATGTGAAAACCAATAATCTGCACCTATACTGGAATTGAACGAACCTCCAAGCAAAGAAAACTCTTGGTCAAAACTCGCCTTATCGTTTCCACCATTAACACGCAGAGGCGTTCCTTTCGTTGAAACGAGGTAATTGAGTTCATCAGTTGAAGTACGGTTCGCAAGCATTTCCAAGAAAGGACCGGCAAAATACTCATTGAACTCATTCCGATTAATAGTCTCCTTTGTGGGTGTGTTGGAATGGTTGAAAAAGAATATATTTTCTTCAGAGATATTGCGCGCATTGACAAATGCCCATCCAATTGTTTTACTCACATCCGAATTGTTGTTAATGAGGACGCCGACATCTGAATAATCATAAACAGTGAGGAAATCAAAACCCTCTGGTTTGGCTTGAGAAGGCCATGGCGTTTGGTTCCAAAAATCAGTTGAATGTTCACCCGTAAACCCAACAAAAGCATCGCTATACAAGGTTTTCACAGAGATTTTAGATTCTGAACTCGCTGAACTATTATTCTCGAGCAAGGGTACCGCAAAGCTGCCAAATACGAACAGAAAAGCCAAAAGAAGACTTGACCTCCTTCTGTCCATATCAATCGGCTAACAGCAACAGCGTTTAGAAATGCCGCCGTGATGATGCGGTTTTTTCAACCACTGGTTGTGGATGCATAAAGGAAAAAAACGCATTTTTGACGCATTTCCATTCCTAAATTGCGAACTTGATAAGTAAGGTGGCCCCTCTTGGTTGATTGATGGCCGAACTCTATATGGCGCGAACATGTAAATGGGGTATTCTGCGCGTGGTTGGTGGTGATGTTTGGAATCACTCCGGTGATGCACTCATTACCCCTGCAAATAATCGACTTTCGGGCCGGGAAGGTTTAGATGCACTTATTCATGCAAAAGCAGGTGCTGAACTCACCCAAGTAACACGCAATATCTGTTTGGAAATGCGAAAAATCAACGCCCCACCGTGTGCCGTAACTCATAACGTGATCACTGAACCCTACGACCTTGCACAAAATTACAAGCACATCATTCACGTCGTTGGTCCCGACTGTCGTCGTCCTAATCAAGATGAAGCTCGTAGAGAATTACTTCCTCAAACATATGAAAATCTCTTTGAAACTCTAAAAGACATGAAAGATGTAACATCGATTGTATCCCCTCCACTATCAATGGGAATTTTCGCATACCCACATCGCGAAGGTGCTCGATTAACCTTAGAGATTCTTCTCGGCAAGCTCGATGGAGAGGAAGACCCTGGATTTACTGAATTTACTATCGTGGTTAAAGAGAAGAATTTTATTTCTAACATGAGGACTGTCTATAGGGAAACTGAAGACCAATTACCTGGTTTTGATTCGACATCTTGAGGCGTTTTCATGGTCGACCTCGCTGCTATGGTGACGAGTACACTTTCTTCTGAACGACGTTCGTTTCGTTCTGTTTTGATGCTTGCAAACAGTGTCCGAAAAGTGAAATTGGTCGCTGAAGTGTTACCTCCTGAACTTTCATTAAGTGTTCTTTCAAGTCAAAATCGAGTCGTTGACGCCCTCAATGAAAGTGGAATAAAGAGTTCTTTACTTGAGGAAAACCTGACCTCGCAAGGCTTGGGTGTTCTCAACCACATGCATGACTTAATTTTACAGGCCATTGGTGAGGGTAACCTTTCAAGTGGAGAGCGAATGTTGGTTATCCTCGCTGAACCGATTGATGGCGTTTTCATTATCGACACATCCACCCTCAATTCGAATCGTTTCGCATCCTTAGCACAAGATTTCAATATCGATCTTGAAGTCCTCACAAAAGTGATGAAACTTGCCCGTAATATCGGTTCTCGAGGGCGAGAAGGGCATGCTATAGGCGCACTGTTTGCTATTGGAGCACTTCCAGCATTGAGAAAGCATACTACTGCTCTTGTACTGAATCCGTTCAAAGGACACAGTCAACAGAAACGCAGCGTTTTGCACGATGAAAATCATGAAACTCTCGCAGAATTTGCTTGGCTTGATGGAGCTATTTTGTTTAATCGAGACGGAATAGCAAGCGATGCTGGGCGTTACATCCAAGTTCCAGCAGGTATTGTTCCCAAACCAGGAGAGGGCGGCCGCCATTTAGCTGCTCGAGCAATTTCACAGTTGGTTGAGGGAATTGCTGTATGTGTATCCTCAAGTGGTACAATTACGATGTATGCAAATGGAAGAGACCGTTACAAAGTCAAATTAAATTGATTTATTCCGACTCATCGTTACGGTTTCTTGATTCAAGTTTCGATTCTACTGATGAGAGGGCAGTTGTTGTAGCAAGAAAATCCATCCGCACTGCATCAAGGTTCGAATGATTCAAATTACGCTCTATACTCATCTTGATACGATTGATCGATGCAACTCTTTGCGTCTTATCTCGAGGACGTAATACGTCACCACGTTGACTCATTAACCATTCTTCAAGCAATGCTTGACCCCATTCAGGGGCTCTTAGGCGTGCAGCAAGATGAATTTCCAAATTTCGGTGTCGAAAGCGAACACGACCATCAGCGGTACGAATTGCCTGAATGGACCCTGGGTTCCAACGGTCGAGAGGAATTTGAAGATGTTCTTGGCAATCCAATGAACCGTCTTCATCTATGATGAAATCTGCGATAAGCACACTACGATGGAGGCGCAAAAACACTTGGGCAACCTCGTCATCTACAAACCATTCTGAAATTGCCTGAGGCGATTGCCCCCATTCCTCCTCACACCACTCTTCGAGGGCTACTTGGTACGAGTCCATGGGCAATGGTCGAATCGAACCATCATCAACTTTGTTGAGAAAGTCGCTGTCAAGTTTCAAGGAGAAGGAGTGTTTGCATCAACCATGGATGGGGCATGGGGATCGGTGGAAGCCGACTGGAAATTGGTCGTAACCCTCATCTTGTGTGGGTACATTCTACTGAGGGTT
>CALCOP010000001.1 GCA_937897365.1 uncultured euryarchaeote | reverse complement strand
CACGAACCCATACGGGACCGGATCTTAAGCCCGGCGCCTTTGACCACCTCAGCCACCCCTGCAGACCTGCGAACTACCGAAAGGATTTGAAGAAAACCCTTCGGCAATTGCCTCAAGGTGAAACGGACCAGCCGCCATCAACATTGATGATTTGTCCTGAAATGTAGGTTGATTCGAGCAAAAACATGACTGCTTTCGCTACATCAATTGGCTCACCTGCTCGGCCAAGAGGAACTTTTTCTACAACGGATGCAAAGTGTTCACTTTCCCAATCCGCTGCGATTATTGCGCCGGGTGCAACACAGTTCACTCGAACCTCTGGTGCTAAATCACCGGCTAAATTCATCATCAATTGCCTTAATCCGGCCTTACTTGAGGTGTAGTGAGAAAGTCCTTTCCATGCGAGGCCAAGAGAGGTGTCAATCATACCAATTACACACCCGTTTACAGAACGTAATTGTGGCAAAAGTCCCTGCGTCAGCAGGAATGGAACTTCAATGTGTAGCCGAGTATTGAGCCTGAGATTTTCCAATGAAACAGACGCATAGTCTTGCGAACTATAGATTGAAGCGTTGTGAATAAGAGCGTTTAATCCTCCGTTCTTTTCGACCATTTGGTGATGAGATACAGTTTCGATAAGTGAGTCGACATCTTCATCGATATTCAAGTCGGCTTGGAGTATTTCTGCAGGGGCTTTCGAACCATTTTTTTGTTCAAAATCATCAAGCATTTGTTGGGCTTCAGCGATAGATTTCCGAACATGAATCAAGACAAACCAGCCGTGCTCCATAAGCAGGTTTGCAGTGGCTGCACCAATTCGCTTACCGCCTCCGGTAATGAGTGCAACACGCTGTGCCATGAATCACTCGAATCGTTCGCCCTTCATCAATGCTCTCAAAAAAATACATACTGAAAAATGGCTTAAAACCGAAGATTGAGGAATAAATGGTGAAAAAAGCATACAGCACACCTTTTTGATAGGCAAAGCATGGGGTGAATCAAGGGGGAGCAGGTATGTCGGGCAAACAACTACCGATGGCGAGAGAAACTCCACCCTCTAAGCGGTCCAAACCAAAGCGAGAACGTTTACCAAGTTGGTTCCGAACAACACTCCCATCTGGAGAGCAGCAAGCGACTTTCAACAGCACGAAAGCTGCTGTCAAGGACAATACACTGCACACTGTTTGTCAAGAGGCCAGATGTCCGAACATCCATGATTGCTGGGCAAGCGGAGATGCAACTTTTATGATTGCTGGACAAGAATGCACTCGCGCTTGCAAGTTCTGTGCCGTTGGCACCATCAAAACTCCACCACCGCTGGATGCCGATGAACCTCAGCACCTCGCTACAGCAGTCGAGTCGATGAATCTTCGACACGCAGTAATCACAGTTGTGAACCGCGATGACCTCCCGGATAGCGGTGCTGACCATTACAAGAAGTGTATTGCAGCAGTTCATGAAAGTCAACCCCAAGTAACGCTTGAATTGCTTTCTTCAGACTTAGCGGGCGATCATGAAGCTCTCGCACATCTGCTTGAAGGCAGCCCATTGTCTGTGTTCGCTCATAACGTCGAGTGCGTACCGCGACTCGACAAGAGAGTTCGAGACAGGCGCGCTTCCTTTACTCAATCATTAGAAATACTGCGGAAAGCGAAAATCCTGCGACCTGATATTCTTACGAAATCATCCCTCATGGTCGGCGTCGGTGAAACCGATGAAGAAATCACTGAAGCGATGCACATGCTCAGAGATGCTGGTGTTGACCTCATCACGATAGGACAATACCTTGCTCCAACTGCCAAGCATCTCCCAGTCGACCGATTCCCCGAACCAGAAATGTACGACGTATGGGCAAAGCAAGCCATTGAAATGGGTTTTTCCGGAATTGCGAGTGGACCGCTTGTTCGCTCTTCATTCAAAGCAGGCCTGTTGTTACGTAAAACACGAGATGCTGAAAATGTAGAATCAATGCCAGGTGCATATGTGTATGTTGCTCGTCGTGAAAACCATACACCGACACCACTTAAGGGCGGGGTATGCTGAGGTGGAACAATGACCGAGAGAGTAACTGCTACTACAACGCCTTACACCATCGGTCGACCGCCGTTTCGACCAGGTGATGACGCTGATTTTGGTGGGAAATTCGCTGAACAGCCAGGTGATCTGAATCGCCCAGACCCGGCAAAGTGTTCCGCACAAGATACCGTTGCTCATGCCTCTGGGTTAATTCGTGTTCTCAGTGATGATGGAGTTGCCTCTGGCCAGTGGAATCCACAATTGGATGCGGAGACCATGATTCAGGGATTGGAATACATGATGCGTCTTCGTATTTTCGATGACCGGATGATCAAAATGCAGCGTACTGGAAAACTGTCGTTTTACATGCGGTCCTTTGGCGAAGAAGCGATTGCAATCGCTCAAACCATGGCTTTGGAAAACCAGGATTGGATTTTCCCATCATACCGTCAACCCGGTGCACAATTTGTACGTGGACGCGACATGGTCAGTATGATTTGCCATTGCATTGGAAATACTGAAGACAACGTCAAGGGTCGACAGATGCCAGTTCACTACACTTGGAAAGAAGGTCGTTTCATTTCCATATCTTCGCCAGTTGGAACTCAGTTCTCTCAGGCAGTTGGTGTTGCGATGGCAAGCGCCTACAAGGGCGATGATGAAGTCTGTATCTCGTGGCTTGGTGACGGAACATCAGCACAAGGGGACTACCACTATGCACTCAATTTTGCATCGACATTCAAACCTCCAGTTATTCTCAATGTTGTCAATAATCAATGGGCAATATCGACACACGCAAACCTTGCTACCGGTGGACGAACCTTTGCCGAAAGAGGACTTGCGTATGACATCCCATCGCTTCGAGTCGACGGCAATGATTTCCTCGCTCTTTACAGCGTAACAAAGTGGGCTCGAGACCGAGCTGCTGCGGGTAAAGGTGCAACGCATATCGAAGTCTACACCTATCGAGCAGGTGGCCACTCATCTTCGGATGACCCTTCAGTATACCGTCCAGATGACGAGTTCAAATGTTGGCCTGGAGGCGACCCTATCCTACGATTGAAAGAACACCTTGTCAAGGCCGAATTATGGAATGAAACCCGCCATACTGCACTGGCGAAGAAAATCGATGATGAAGTCATGGCCTCTTACAAGGCTGCATGCGAATTTGGAGACTTAGCAAGTGGTCCTTATCCACCTGCTTCAACAATTTTTACTGAAGTCTATGAAGAAGTGCCGTGGCATATTCAAGAACAAAGAGAGGAACTTGGGAAGTGAGGTGAGATTATGGTTAAAATGAACATGATTAAAGCTCTTAACTCTGCTCTTGAGGTTCAACTTGAGAAAGACAAGAACGTCGTTATTTTCGGGGAAGATGTTGGATTCTTCGGTGGCGTTTTCCGTGTGACAGATGGTTTACAGAAGAAGTTCGGTGAACATCGAGTCTTCGATTCACCTCTTGCAGAAGGTGGGATTGCTGCTATTGCTATGGGAATGGGCTTGAATGGCCTGCGACCAGTTGCAGAAATTCAATTCGCCGATTACATATTCCCTGCCTATGACCAAATTGTCAACGAGATTGCAAAAGTCCGACACCGCTCAGGTGGAGAGTTCACTGCACCTCTCACGTTCAGGACCCCTGCTGGAGGAGGAATCAAAGGTGGCCATCACCATTCTCAATCACCTGAATCGCAATTCACGCACACGCCTGGATTGAAAGTTGTGTATTGTTCAAATCCTTACAATGCCAAAGGATTGCTCACCGCTTCGATTGAATGCAATGACCCTGTAATCTTCTTTGAACCAAAGCGATGTTATCGAGGTCCTTTTTATGGAGACCCACACAATGTGCCTACATGGAATGACCATCCAGATGCTGAAGTTCCTGAAGGACACTATGTCGTTCCTTTAGAAGAAGCAAGAATTGTTCGTGAAGGAACTGCCTGCACTGTTATTGCATGGGGAACAATGGTCCACATGTGTGAACAAGCCATCAAAGATTCTGGCGTTGACTGTGAATTGATTGACTTGCAAACACTCGTTCCATGGGACCGTGATACAGTCGTGAATTCAATTAAGAAAACAGGCCGATGCGTCATTGTTCACGAAGCGCCTAAGACCAGTGGTTTTGGGGCAGAAATGAGTGCATCTATCCAAGAACGCTGTTTCTATCACTTGGAAGCGCCAATT